>CBFDBF010000048.1:0-8461 GCA_965602975.1 uncultured Gammaproteobacteria bacterium
TTTTTCAAGAGTGTAGTTCTTAGTGGATTGAAGGCCGATTTTGTTGTGACTCTACAGGTAGAACCTGAAATGATAGAGGCCATCTACCAGCGTGGGGTGCAACTCAACGCCCTTGAGAGCGGGATAAAAAAGGTAGATCTGGCTAGTAATGATATGGTTTTTCTGGCAGATGCACCGATAGTACACATCACCTATCTACCCAAAACAGACCTGGAGGAGGAGCTACTACGCAAGCTATTTGGTGAACCTGAGCAGGTCATTGCTGAGCCAGAGTCTGGGATAAGCCACTGGCTATATCCATCTAAAGGGTTAGATATTGCGGTTGATCCACAACGAAAAGAGGTGTTTCAGTATGTAAATCCGGTGGACTTTCAGCAGATTATGGATCCGTTGCAGAGGATGGTGGAAGACTCCAAGGAGAGAGCTGAGATTTTATCGTCGGACTAAAGAGTATCTGCAGACAGGGACTAACCCTCCTCTTCACTCTCCGGCTCTCGCTTTGTTACCCTTAGATCCTCATCCATTAGAATACGGCTCGCCTCCCCCTCCATATCATCAAACTGCCCACTACGGGCAGCCCAAAAAAATATACCTACCGCTATCAGGCTAAGAAAAATCATACCCGGGATCAAACCATAGATAACATCCATCTCAACTCTCCTGGCCTCTAAACATAGTGCGAATACGTGCTGAATTAGCAATTACCAACAGCGAACTTATCGGCATCGACACAGCTGCCATCAAAGGTGTCACTATCGCCGCCATTGCCAACGGCACCATTATAACGTTATAGATAATGGATATCCCGATGTTTTGACGAATAGTCCGCAGGGTGCGCCGCGACAGCTCTGCGGCCAGCTTTACCTTGTGCAGCTCGCTACTCATCAGGATGATATCAGCACTAGCAATCGAGACATCAGTACCGGAGCCCAAGGCTATCCCCACATCGGCCCGTACCAGTGCCGGGGCATCGTTGACCCCATCCCCCACCATAGCCACCCGATGCTGCTCTGTCTGCAGCTCGGCGATTATCCGATCCTTATCCTCTGGCAGCACTTCGGCAATCACCTCCATCCCGCCACCAAGCCGTGCAGCAATCGCCTCGGCCGTGGAGCGTCTATCCCCGCTCAACATAGTTAGCCTAACCCCGGCATCATGTAGCTCCGCCACCAGCTCAGGCGCCCCCTCTCTTATGCTGTCGGTAACAGCGATCAGGGCTACCTCTCTACCATCTACAGCACAGCGTAGTGAGCCGATCCCTAGCCCATCTAACTCCTCTGCCGCTGTATCAAATATCGGTTTACGTTTTACACCACTGCGTTCCATCCAACCGGTGTTACCGACCAAGATCTGTCGCCCTGTGACCTCTGCCGCAATACCGTGTCCGGGGATGTTCTCAAAACCGCTGGCCTTATTAAGCCCGCTATCCACAACCCCAAGCTCCTCAGCACAGACAACGATAGCAGCAGCAGTTGGATGCTCAGAGAAGCGCTCAACCAGCAGCAGATCAGCCAGCAACTTCCTTACTGGCTCCGGTAGCTGCTCATCGCCCCGCTGCCACGTGGCATCTGCCATCTGAATAGATGCCACTGTCATCCTCCCCTCGGTCAGGGTTCCGGTCTTATCAAAGACAAAGTGTCTAATCGATGAGAGGCTCTCCAGAACCGCTCCATTCTTCACCAGAATGCCGTTTCTCGCCCCCAGACCAGAGGCTACAGCGATAGACATAGGGGTAGCCAGACCAAAGGCGCAGGGGCAGGTGATGATCAATACCGCTGTAGCCGCCATCAGCGCCACTTCAAGATCTGTCTGCTGCCACCAGAAAAAGGTCAGCAGCGCCAGAGAGATGGTCACTCCGACAAACCATGGAACCACCTTATCCGCTATACACTGGATCGGCGCCTTACTCGCCTGCGCCTCCTCTACCAACCGGATAATACGACCCAGTGCAGTATCTTTGAGCAGCCCCTCAACCTCCACCTGCAGGATACCGTGGCCATTGATGGTACCGGCTGCCACTCTATCTCCCACACCCTTACGTAGTGGCTCCGACTCTCCACTGAGCATCGCCTCATCTACTGCGCTGTTTCCATCTATGATGATGCCATCTACCGGGATCTTGCCACCAGGTTTTACCAGTACTACCTCACCCCGTTTAACCGCTCTGATCGGGACAATCTTCTCCTCTCCATCACGCAGCAGGGTTGCTCCCTTAGGCTGTAGGTCAAGCAGACGCTGAGTGGAGGCTACCGCCTGACGCTTGGAGATCGCCTCCAGATAGCGCCCAACCAGGATGACAAAGAGAAAATTTACCACCGTATCCCAATAGACCTCCCCCGTAGTGGTGCCACTCACCGTCACATAGAGTGAATATAGATAGGTTATAGTGACACCGATCACTATCGGCAGGTCCATTCCCAAATAGAGGTTGCGCAACCCAACCCATGCCCCCTTGAAAAATGGGTAGCCCGCATAGAGAATGGTTGGAGTAGCTATAGCAAATCCCACCCAATGGAACAGATCGCGATACTCACCTGTATCTGCACCGGAGTAGAGTGATACCGATATCCAGAGTTGATTCATCATGGCGAAGGCGGCAAATGCCATGCGGTAAAGCAGCTTTCTGTTCTCCCTCTTTAAACTCCCTTCAGCCGCCTCTGGATCAAATGGAACTGCAGCATATCCGATCCCACCGAGAGTGGTCATAATCTTGGAGAGATTGAGTTTGGCATTATTCCACTGCAGATGGAGCCGCCGCCCAGAGAGATTTACCTTGGCCGCTTCAACCCCCGACATGTTGTGCAGGGTGCTCTCTATCAGCCAGACACAGGCGGCACAGTGAATCCCCTCAACCAAGAGGTTGATCTGTCTGGAGTCATCGAGGCCATCGACAAACTCCTCCTGCACCTCATCCAGATCGTAAAGAGCTAGCTCTTTGGGCAGCTCTGGTGGTGGTGCCAGCAAGATATCATCTGGTGTACGCTGGTAGAAACCATCCAGTCCGGCGTTGTAGATCGCCTGACACACTGCACGACAACCGATACAGCAGAAGTTACGATTTTTTTCCCCAATGGAGGCGGCTATCTCATCCCCAGAGGGTAACGCTAGTCCGCAGTGGAAACAGACCTGCTCATCTGTAGCGGCACCATCTACAACTGCGGTCATCTACTATCGACACCCGCACTAATATGGCCCGTCTCCTGATACTCATCCTCACCATTGGTGACTGCCACCAGGATATCCCATGCCCCCTTAAGTGAAAATGAGGCTTCGACACGATACTCGCCCTTTGCAACCCGTTCCATTGGGAGAGAGAAGTCATACTGCGCCCCGGATGGACGGTAGGCATAGAAAATTACAGAGTCAGGATCGATCGGCGCCCCATCCTTGTCTGTTATGTTGAAGGTAAACGGTGTGACTACCGCAACATCCACAAACTCTGGAATTGATATCTTCATCTTCCAGCCCGGATCCCGAGCCATCTGTTTCAGCATATTCTCTTCGTAGTGTTCACCGCGTTTATAGTAATCTGGATTCACCATGCGAGTTGAGCTATCACCTGCCATATAGATCATCCATATGATACCGCCAATAGCTGTTAACACCATAGAAATCATTGCCCAGAACCAAGGGCTACGCAGGGCAGATCCTCTCTTTGATGCCGTCATATCTATAACCTTAATAGTTGTAAAACCATAAAAAACCACTGATTTATATCAGTGGCTCCAGCAACACATTGGTATGATGCTATTTTCTATGGCTATAAGCTATAGAAAATGTAAGGAAATGGAAAATCACATTTTCCATTGATATACCTAGAGCTTCTATAAAGTACAGAGGGGGTGGAATAAAATCCACCCCCGCTAACTTTAACACATAGAGCTATCTGTTGGGGCCGATAAATACGCTTCTGCGCTTGGCCTTATACTTAGTGCCATCAGGCCCCTCACCCTCTATATGGAACATTATTGGTGTCGACTCAGCAGATATATTATCTCTGGGAACCCGCACAAATATTGTTCTAGCGGTAGCGTTAGATTTACGCGCACTGATTGGATCTTCATTACCTACTAGCACCATACCATCTAGATTATCTGCAACAGCAGTTACCCTTACCGGGATCTCTTTGGTCAACTTATTCAACACCTTAAGGGTGTAGCGATTCTGCACTGAACCATCACTCTGCATCACAAACAGTGGCTGTCTGGCATGTAGTACTTTGAGCTCAATAGCATCAAGACTATAGAGACCCCATAATATCCCTGACAGTGCCGCCGTCAGAATAGCGCCGTAGATCCATACTCTTGGGCGCTTCAACAGAGAGCGACTCTCATGCCCCTCCATCACTTCCAGAGAGTCATAAGCGATCAACCCCTTGGGTCGATCCAGCTTCTCCATAATAGCATCACAGGCATCTATACAGAGGCCACACATGATGCAACCCTCCTGCTGACCTTGACGAATATCTACTCCAGTAGGGCAGACTGCCACGCAGAGGCTGCAATCTACACAGTCACCCAGGCTATCATCCTGTTTACCCTTGACCAGGCGTCCCCTGGGCTCACCACGCTGCAGGTGGTAGGCCGGAACCAGTGTGGTATTATCGATCATAACACCCTGAATACGGGCATATGGGCAGAGCCAGAAACAGACCTGCTCACGCAGGAATCCTGCCAACACGAAGGTACCAACTGTAAACAGGGAGATAGTTATAGTGGCCACCTCACCTACTCTGGCCAAATCCATAGAGAGCAGACCAGCCCACAGCTCAAAGGCATCTATAAACCAAGCGACAGCGCTTATACCGGTGAGCAGTCCTATCAACATCCAGATACTATACTTAACCCCTTTGATACCAATCTTCTTGGCACTCAACGGCGCCTTATCCATCTTGCGCCGCTTAGCCGGGCTCCCCTCCAGCTTCTCCTCAACCCAGGTAAAGACATCGGTCCAGACGGTCTGAAAACAGAAAAAACCACAATAGACACGCCCAGCAAGCGCGGTTGCCACCGCCAGCAAAATTGCAAAAAACAGCAGCAGCAGAGCCAACATCCAGAAATCCTGCGGCAGAATGGTTGCCTCAAAGATATGGAACTGGCGATTGGGGATATCAAACAGCACCGCCTGACGGTCACCCCAACGCAGATAGGGGCCGATAAAAAAGATAATCCAGAGTGAGTGCATCCACCACTTAAGGGTACGCCATCCACCTGGCATCCGCTTGGCGTGGATAGTTTCATCTCCTACATTGATCTCCCAATGAGCCGTCTCAGCATAGAGATCATCCAGTATTGTGTCATTTTGGCTCTTCTGATCATTACTCAATTGACTATTCCCCCACTAGTGAAAGCGCATACCAGAGACAGCAAGAGACTAAGCCTGCCCAGCGGCTCTTTAAGGGTGCCTATTTTACTCAAAAACTCAACCCTTTACATTGCACATTATCAATAGAAAAACCACGCAAACACTATGGAACCTCAAGTTTATCCGTAGACTCTGACAGTAAATAGGTGCAGTGCCATACTCAATAGCTATAAGACATTAAAAAAGGGGGCCGCGGCCCCCTTTAAGTATAACTATTAGATATATCTGCTAATCATCAGAATCTTTGTTCATGAGACTAAAGACCTTAAAAGCCAGGTATCCAAACACCAACGCTGTAAGAGCTACCATCAACACAGAAGCCCATACGACCGGATCAGTTAATTCCATAGCAAACCCCTTTAATGTTTTGATGGAACCACATGGGAGCCTTAACCCCCATGTGGATCGACTTCAGAACAGACTACTGACCACCACCCAGCTTGTGGACATACACTGCCAGCTTCTTGATGTCATCTGCAGAGAGACGATCACCAAACTTCGGCATCTCGGCCACACGAGTATTGGCATCAGTAACGTCATTTACACCATGTGTAATGGTGTACTTGGCACTAGCCAGCCTATCTTCCTCATCGAAACGCCAGAGGCTGTCTGTCAAGTTAGCTGAACCCAAGGCTGCCATACCCTTACCATCCATCCCGTGGCAGGCGATACAGCCCTTCTCCAGGAATAGTGGCTCAGCCGCAGGATTACCTGCAACCACCGCCTGTGCCAACTTCTCGACCTCTGCCTCAGAGAGGATCTTACCGTGAGCAGTCATGATGCCCTTGCGCCCCATGGTAACGGTCTGAGTGATATTCTCGATCGCACCACCATAGAGCCAGTCATCATCGGCCAGTACCGGATAGCCCGGACCACCCTTACCACCGCCACCGTGACATGGTGCGCAGTTGTCACCGAAGAGCACCTTACTGGCCGCCTCGGTATAGGCTGCCAGATCAGGATCAGCCAAAACTGCACTAGCTGACATGCCGGCGATCTTGTCTTCGAATACGGCACGCTTGGCCGTAATCTCATCCACCCCGGCATTGTACTCCTGCATCTGAGTCCAGCCCAGAATGCCTTCGTTATACCCCCTCTCACCGGCAAAAGGCCAAGAGGGATAAAGGACCGTATATATTACCCATCCTGCGAGGCCTGCCCAGAAGGATAGCATCCACCAACTAGGTGGTGGATTCTCCAGCTCCCGCAGATCATCGTCCCACACATGTCCGGTATTATTTTCACCCGGAAAAGGATTATTCTCCGCCATTTTTATCTCCACTGTTATCTGTTGTATCGTCCGCAAACGGGATATTCTTGTATGTCTCTAGTCTATCCCGGTTTTTTGGACGTAAGGCGTAAAAGTAAGCACCCACCATCAGGAGAAAGATAACCACCGTAGTGACCATAATGATCCAGTCATTGGTGGTCAATGCCTCCCAATCTGTATGAAAGTGCTCCATCAAGCCACTCACCGTCTATAGACCTTATTCTCATCTAGCTTGGCCATAGTACCCAACACCTGCAGATATGCTACGAGCGCATCTTCCTCGCTCTTGCCCTCTAACTGAGCAGGGGCATCCTCCATATCAGCGTCGACATATGGGACACCCATCAACTTCATGGCGGACATCCGCGTCTTAATATCGGAGTTATCCACTGCTTCATCCTGCATCCACGAGTACTGTGGCATGACGGACTCAGGAACAACTGCCTGTGGGTTACGTATGTGCTTGCGGTGCCACTCATCAGAGTACTTACCGCCAAGACGAGCCAGATCAGGACCGGTGCGTTTGGAACCCCACTGCATCGGGTGGTCATACATCGACTCAGATGCAAGTGAGTAGTGGCCATAACGATCCTTCTCATCACGGAATGGACGGATCATCTGAGAGTGGCACAGGTAGCACCCCTCACGCAGATAGATATCACGCCCCTTAAGTTCCAGTGGAGTGTATGGACGGATGCCGTCACCCGGCTTCCACTCCGCTAGAGACTGCCCATCAGCACGCTGCCAGACAAGCTCTGGAGCAGCATTATGCTCCATAGTGTCACTGATCAGGAACAGTGGAACGATCTCTACAATACCCGCGATGGAGAGCACTATTGCCAGGACAAATACCATTGCCCAGACATTGACCTCCATCCGCTCCTGTAGGTTCTTCGGTTTTTCACTATTTGCCATTGTTATCTTCCCCCTTAATAAGCGCTGGCTGAGGCGGTTTTGGCCTGCTGGACACTACCTTCAGAAGCAGACTTAACGACCGTCATAATGATATTGACGAGCATCAACAGAGTGCCAAGAAAGAAGATAGAACCACCTACCAGCCGCATGGCGTAGTATGGGTGCATCGCCTCTACCGATTCGGCAAAGGTGTAAGCCAGAGTGCCGTACTCATCATAGGCACGCCACATCAGACCCTGCATGATACCGGATACCCACATGGCGACAATATATATCACTGTACCGATGGTGGTAGTCCAGAAGTGTGCATTGATCAGACCCTTTGACCACATCTCGGTATGAAAACAGCGCACGATAATGTGGTAGATAGCACCGATACCAACCATAGCTACCCAGCCCAGAGCACCAGAGTGGACGTGACCAACAGTCCAGTCAGTGTAGTGGGAGAGTGCATTAACAGTCTTCAGTGACATGACCGGACCTTCGAAGGTGGACATGGCGTAGAAGGCCAGAGACATGATCAGGAAGCGCAGCACGTAGTCGGTACGTAACTTATCCCAAGCGCCTGATAGAGTCATCATACCGTTCACCGCGCCACCCCAGGATGGAATGATCATGGCGATGGAGACGATGGCACCCAAGGAGCCAGCCCAATCGGGAAGAGCTGTGTACTGCAGGTGATGAGGACCGAGCCAGACATAACCAAACATCAGAGCCCAGAAATGGATCACCGACAGCCGATAGGAGTAGATCGGACGACCAGCCTGCTTGGGTACGAAGTAGTACATGATGCCAAGAAAACCAGCAGTCAGGTAAAAGCCTACCGCATTATGACCCCACCACCACTGGATCAAGGCATCCTGTACCCCAGAAAAGAGGGAGTAGGAGTCAGTCAAACTCACCGGAATGGCG
>CBFDBF010000049.1:0-8459 GCA_965602975.1 uncultured Gammaproteobacteria bacterium
GAAGTGGAGGGCATCGAGCCGCTCTTCAACTATGTTTGCGTCTGGCACCTTGGTGGTTACCCCCTGTTTCTGCATCATATCGCAGACCTGCTTACGGCAACCAACCAGAAATACATTGCGCCCCATCTCCTGAGCATCATGTACCATATCGAACAGGGCGCGGGTGGCAGTAAAGTCTATCTGGGGCACATCGGTAAGCTCCAGAACCAACGAATCATATTCATCGAACTGAGCTAGTCTCCGCACCATCCCTTTGGCGGCACCAAAGCTCATAGGGCCACCCAGATGAAATAGCAGGATGCGCCCATCCGCCTCAGCAATAACCTCCGCCTCATCTTTAGATAGTGGGGTGTCTTCATCTACCTCACGAATGGTACTGATGCTTTTTATCTGCAGCTCTACCATGCGGTTCATAAAGACCATACCGGCCATTGCCATGCCGATAGCAACAGCGATAATCAGATCGACAAAGACGGTCATAAAGAGCACTACTGTCATCGTGATAACACCCGCCTTGGGGGCGGTATGCAGGTGTTTTAGGTAATCCCAGTCGATGATGTCGGTACCGACCTTGATCAGGATGCCGGCCAGCACCGCATGGGGGATAAACTGGGCTACTGTACCGGCCCCCAGGACAATGGCCAGCAGTACCAAGGCGTGGAGCGCGCCAGATATGGGGGTCAGGCCACCAGCCTTTACATTGACCACGGTACGCATGGTGGCACCGGCACCGGGCAGGCCACCAAAAAAACCGGCGATGGTGTTGCCGATGCCTTGACCGATCAGTTCACGATCAGATTTATGGTAGGTGCGGGTCACATTATCGGCCACTAACGAGGTAAGTAGAGAGTCGATCGAGCCAAGCGCGGCCAAGGTGAGAGCAGATGTGAACATCTGTGGCAGTAGGGCCAACTCATAGGTTGGCATCCGCAGTTCGGGCAGTCCGGTGGGGATCTCACCCAGGATAGAGGCGCTGCCATCGGCCATAAACAGTAGGTAGGCGAGAGTGCCAACTATCAGAGCCACCAGTGGTGACGGAATCAGTTTGTTGAGCTTTTGCGGCATAAAGTAGACTATAGCCAGTGCGATCAGGCCGAGGATGACAGCATCCATCACTGGGCTATTAAAGGCCTCGGGTAGTACGCCGATAGATGCCATGGGGCCAGGTTGAGCGGTAACCCCTAGCAGTGGTGGTAGCTGCAGCAGAATAATAATAACTCCGATTCCGCTCATAAAGCCAGATACCACCGGGTGTGGTACCAGCTCAATAAACTTGCCAATTTTGAGGATGCCAAACAGAATCTGTAATAGGCCGCCCATGATTACCACGGTAAAGGCTAGAGCCGCACCGTGGGCTGGGTCCTGTGGGAACATGGTGGTGTACTGCATAAATATGGCAGCCATAACCACAGTCATGGGGCCGGTGGGGCCTGAGACCTGAGCAGGGGTGCCACCAAACAGAGCGGCAAAAAAGCCCACCAGAATAGCGCCATACATACCGGCGATCGGTCCGGCACCAGAAGAGACGCCCATAGCTAGAGCTAGCGGTAGAGCAACTACTGCTGCGGTTACGCCACCATATATATCACCACGAATATTGTTGAAGTGGAGACCGTTAATAAATTTCATTGTTGTTAGCTCCGCTTAAGTATTCAGGATAAAACCATCGATTGTAGCATAACCATATATCTCTATATCCAAGCTGAGTTGGAGTGTCTATCCTGGATTGCAGGGTCAAGGCTAGAGGCAGAAAAGCTGTGGTACCTCCCTCATATCGGTCGGAGCCACACCTCGCGGCAATAGGGCGCACCTGCCCTTATGGCCTCTCTGTCGGGGCGAGGCGCCCCTTCCACAGGCTTTTTTTTACTGTACCCTCTATGCCCTCTGTTCTTTACATAAGACTAGAGTTTATCCAGAGATGGGCAAAGATAGATGCGGCATAGCCCAGAGCGATTACCGGTGCCCACTTAAGATGTCCGAAGAAGGTATATTTTCCTTGAGCCTGTCCCATCAGCGCGACTCCGGCGGCGGAGCCAATGGAGAGCATAGAGCCGCCGACTCCGGCGGTTAGTGTCACTAGCAGCCACTGTCCCATAGACATATCTGGCATCATGGTGAGCACTGCGAACATCACTGGAATATTATCGACAATGGCAGAGAGTACCCCGACGATCACATTGGCCGTGGTGGGACCCATGTCAACGTACATAACTTCAGCGGCCAGCCCCAGATAGCCGATAAACCCAAGACCACCAACCGAGAGTACTACGCCATAGAAGAAGAACAGGGTATCCCACTCCGCTCTAGCTATGTTGCTGAATATATCGAAGGCGACCGGGTCACCCATCTGCCCCTCATGCTTCTGATCCTCGGTCATCTCATTTTGTTTGACATTTTGGGTTTTCTTTAGGAAGAAGCCAAAAAATTTCAAATAGGCGAGGCCGGTCATCATGCCGATCACCGGTGGGAGATGGAGGAAGTTATGGAAGCTGACCGCAGTAACAATTGTGAGTAGAAACATTACAACGATTCGCCGGGCCCCACGCTTCATATTCGCCTCCTCACCAGCACCTGAAGGGTTCTCGTTAGGGACGGCAAACGCCATGATTCCAGCAGGTATCAACCAGTTGATCAGAGAGGGGATAAAGAGGTTAAAGAAGGCCCAGAAGTCAACAGCACCGTTGGCTGTTTCGACCCCCTTCTGCCACACCATCAGCGTAGTGATATCGCCGAAAGGACTGAAGGCACCACCGGCGTTGGCTGCTACCACAATATTGATACAGGCGAGCAGGATAAATTTGTTGTTGCTTCCGCCGACCGCCATTACTACGGCACACATCAGCAGAGCGGTAGTGAGATTGTCAGCTACAGGTGAGATAAAGAATGCGAGGACACCGGTGATCCAGAATAGCTGGCGGAAGCTGAACCCCTTGCGTACCAGCCAAGAGCGGAGCGCCTCAAACACGTTGCGCTCATCCATGGCGTTGATATAGGTCATTGCCACCAGCAAGAAGAGCATCAGCTCGGCATACTCCAGCAGGTTGTGTTTTACCGCCTGTTCTGCAGCATTCGCAGCAAACCCCTCCATGCCCTGAATAGACCAAGCTATGAGTGCCCAGATGATGCCGGCAGCTAGTATCACCGGTTTGGATTTGCGTAGATGGGTGAACTCCTCCGCCATCACAAACAGGTAGGCAATGCCGAAAATAGCGAGTGAGGCGATTCCAACCCAATGTCCGGTGAGGGGTGGGTGGCCACTACCCTCGGCAGAGGCTAGAGCCAACCCAGGTATGAGTAGCAGTAGTGAGAGTAGAGCAAGCGGTAGTCTGTTCATCTGATTTAATCCCCGTAACGTTATCCCTATTAATTTATGTTTTGCCTCTAGGCATTTGAGAATCTCAATGACCGTGTTGAAAACCGGGCAAATAGTTGGCTATTTACCCTGTTCTCGAACTTCTCAAGCACCTATATTCTGAAATGGAATTAATGGAGATACCTTTCATTGTCAACAATAACTATTTTTACTATCTATTTAGCCCTTAAGGGTAGCGCAAAACCGTTTAGATTGGAAAGCCTATAACCATCCTTATTCGATTCTAGCGGCAGTTGGTGATATGCTCTTAACGATCTTAATTATTATATCTATAACATACGGTTAGAGAGGTTTGGTGGTGGCTTGGATCATAGATCTGTTGAGTAGTATGTTGGGACGTTTTGTTCCATTTATGGATTGGGTTGGGCGGCTACGTGACTCTAAGGTATTACGGGCCGATATAATAGGCGGTATCACTGTAGCACTTGTGCTGGTGCCACAATCGATGGCGTACGCGCAGTTGGCTGGATTGCCCCCATATGTTGGCCTCTACGCCTCATTTCTCCCCCCTATGGTGGCTGCACTGTTTGGCTCCTCCCGCCAGTTGGCCACTGGCCCGGTGGCGGTGGTCTCATTGATGACAGCAGCAGCACTGGGGCCGTTGGCCTCGGCCAACCCAGAGGGGTATCTTGTCTATGCCATGACCCTGGCTATCCTGGTGGGGCTGTTCCAGCTCTCTATCGGTTTGCTGCGGATGGGTGTTCTGGTAGATCTGTTGTCGCATCCAGTAGTGGTCGGTTTTACCAATGCCGGCGCCCTGATTATCGCCACCTCGCAGCTGGGAAAGCTGTTTGGCGTCAGCGTGCCCAAGTCAGAACACCACTATGAGACGGTAACAAATACGGTGCTGGCTGCCATGGAGCATACCCACATGCCCACCTTGGCTATGGGGATTGCAGCTATTGTCATCATGGTTGGTCTGAAGCGGTTCTATCCCAAGCTTCCAGGGGTGTTAGCAGCGGTAGTAGTGACTACTTTGGTCTCCTTGCTGATAGATTTTGAGGCCAATGGTGGAGCTGTGGTAGGGAGTATTCCGCGGGGTCTGCCGGCTATCACTATACCGACTATCAATATGGATATTATCAAACAGCTTATGACCAGTGCGGTGGTGATTGCTCTTATCGGTTTTATGGAGGCGATAGCCATTGCTAAGGCGATGGCAGCCAAGACCAGGCAGCGCCTGGATACCAATCAGGAGCTGGTGGGACAGGGGCTTAGCAATATGGTCTCCGGCATGTTTGGTGGCTATCCAGTATCTGGTTCCTTCTCCCGCTCTGCGGTTAATATTGAGGCTGGCTCGGTTACTGGGTTCTCCTCTATAGTTACCGGTATAGTGGTCGGTATCACCCTGCTGTTTTTAACTCCACTGTTATACCATCTGCCTAATGCTACTCTTGGTGCGGTGATTATTTTGGCGGTGGTTAATTTGATGAAGGCGGCCCCGCTGATCCACGCCTGGAAGGCGGAGCCACAGGATGCTGTAGTACTGCTGGTCACTTTTTTCTTGACTCTATATCTGGCACCGCATTTAGAGGGGGGGATTTTAACCGGTGTTATCCTCTCCCTGCTGCTCTTTGTGATTCGCTCCATGCGCCCTCGGGTTGCAGTGCTCTCCCGTTACAAAGATGGTTCGATGCGGGATGTCTCAGTACATCCACTGCAGACGAGTGATCTTATCTCTCTTATTCGCTTTGATGGCTCTCTCTACTTTGCCAATGCCGGCTATTTTGAGGACAAGATTTTGGAAGAGATGGCTGCCAAGCCAGATCTACGCTATATCATCGTAGATGCATCTGCTATCAACCAGCTAGATGCTACGGGTGAAGAGGTGCTACACCATCTGGCGGAACGGCTTAATGCCAATGAGATAGAGCTGGTAATATCAGGGATGAAAAAGCAGTTTATGGATGTTATTAGGCGTACCCGCTTGATTGATTATCTGCAGGAGGATCACTTCTTTGCCTATACTCAGCAGGCGTTGGATTATGTCTGGGACTCTCTGGGTGATGAGTATGACCGTAGTCAGTGTCCGTTGCGGAGGCAGTAGGCAGTAGGCAGTAGGCAGAGGACAGAGGACAGAGGACAGAGGACAGACGTCATCCCCGCGTAGGCGGTGATTCATTAGCTGCCTGAGCGTTTTCTTCGTTGCCTGAGCGTAGTCGAAGGTATAGCCTGTAGGTCGGACTTTAGTCCGACAACAGTATTGGATTTATACGCCCTGTTCTTCTGGACCCCGGACTACGCCGGGGCGACGGTAGGCAGAGGGCAGAAGTCACAGCAGTTTCGTACAGATCCGTCATCCCGGGCTTGACCCGGGATCCAGAGGTTAAGAGCGCTGAAGTGTACAAATTGTGCTATCTCTGTGAACCTCTGTGCCCTCTGTGGTAAAAATATCAAGTATAATGCCGTGAGGCGTTGCAAGATTGCCTAATCTATCCCCAACTTACTCAACCGATAGCGCAGGGCACGGAAACTAAGCCCCAATTTTTTCGCTGCGGCAGTACGGTTCCATCGGGTCTCTTCCAGGGCCTCCTCTATCTTCTGCCGCTCAATCTGCTCTAAGTACTTCTCCAGAGGTAAGCTGTCATCGACCTCTGGATCTTCCACTTCTGCTGTTGGTAGTAGTAACTCCTCTACTCCAATACGATCCTTCTCACACATAGTGACGGCACGTTCCAGTATATTCTCCAGCTCCCGCACATTGCCCAAGAGAGGGTGTTTGTATAGCTGCTCCAAGGCCTCTCGGTCGAGGCGCGGTTTGGAGATGCCACTCTCTGCGGCCAGTTGGGTGAGAATCTTATCTACCAGTATTGGTATATCCTTGCGCCGCTCTCGTAGTGGTGGGATGTTTAATTCGATCACATTTATGCGGTAGAACAGATCTTGGCGGAACTCTCCGCTCTTCACCAGTCGGGCAAGGTCTTGGTGGGTTGCACTGATGACACGCACATCTACTGCCAGTTCTGTCTGCCCCCCGACCGGGCGGATGGACCTCTCCTGGATGGCGCGTAGCAGTTTGACCTGCATATCTAGCGGTAGATCGGCCACCTCATCCAGAAATAGGGTGCCACCATTGGCGGTCTGAAACAGCCCATCTTTATCGGCTATGGCACCGGTAAAGCTCCCCTTTTTATGGCCAAATAGTTCGCTCTCCATAAGCTCTTTTGGGATGGCGCCACAGTTAACTGCTACAAATTGGTGGTCTGTTCGCGGCCCCTGCTGGTGTATCAGCCTGGCTGCCAGCTCCTTGCCGGTCCCAGATTCACCGCTAATGTAGACGGGCGCTTGACTGCGGGCTAGTTTGGCAATCATCTTGCGGATATTCTCAATGGCGCTGGATCTGCCTAGAAGTTGGGATACCCCGTCATCTTCAGAAGCTGCGCTATTGTCAGATGTTGTGGTCTTGTGGTCTCCCAGTTTTAGTGCTGTTGTTACCAGTTTGCGCAATACTTTTAGATCGACCGGTTTGGAGACAAAGTCAAAGGCTCCAGCTTTTAGTGCTTCGGTAGCACTCTCCATGTTGCCGTGAGCGGTGATTACCGCTACCGGGAGTTGCGGGTATACCTTGTTTATCTCTTTTACTAGATCTATCCCATCTCCATCCGGTAGGCGCATATCGGTTAGGCAGAGGTCAAACTCCTGTTTGGCCAGGAGTTTGCTGGCAGTGGCAAGGTCAGCGGCTGCTATGGTCTCTATCTCCATTCGGCCTAGCGTGATCTCCAGTAGCTCTCGGATATCCGGCTCATCATCGATAATAAGGGCGCGTGGTCTGTTCATATGCGTATCTATTCTACCTTGTTATAGAGAGCGTCTGGAAGCTTAGCCTGAAACCGCAGCCACCCATAGGTGGGGAGATGTGTTTTATGGTAAGGCGGTTGGCCTCGCTCAGCTCTTTGGCCATATATAGTCCCAATCCGCTGCCGACATTACGGGTGGTAAAGAAAGGCTCAAACATCTGGCGGGCGGTATCTGCTTTGATCCCCGGTCCATTATCTATGATCTCCAGAAAGGGGCCGCCAGACTCCAGAGTGATGCCACCACCGATGCGGATACGTAGCTTATCTGGGGAACGATCAAAGTGGTGCACTGAATTGTCGCATAGGTTGGAGAGAATCTGACGTAGCTGGCTGGGGTCTATACGCACGCTGGTGTTCTCTGGATGGATCTGCATCCTGATGGTTGTATCAGAGACCGAGTGGACTGCCTTAAACTCGGTGATGAATCTATCTACACACTCTTTTAGCAGTATCTTTTCGGGGCGTGATCGTTCACGGCGTGAGAGTTGCAAGACGTTCTCTATGATCGCATTTACCCGACCAGAGTTGGTGCGGATGATCGAGGTTAGTTTGCGGTCTGCTGAGTCCAGGTTAGGCGACTCTTGTAGTAGCTGCTCCGCATGGCTGATAGCGCCTAATGGATTACGGATCTCATGGGCGATACTGGCGGTAAGGCGACCCAGAGAGCCGAGCTTCATCTCCTGGGCGCGCTGATTAACGTTGTCAGCATCTTCGATCAAGATCATGATGCCAGCCTGCTGCCGCTGTCCCAGGCGGGTGAATCCAGCCTGTAGTTCGCGCCCTCCAGGTGCTGGACGGAAGGTAGAGGCCGGTTTTTTGTCTGCTTGCCAGAGTTGTAGCTGTAGCTGCAGGGTGTGGGAGGCCTGCTCTAGCGGCTCTCCCGCCTTGGTATCAGGCATATCCAGCAGGTGCCAAGCGGCATCATTCATTAGTCTTATCTGTGTTTGATCATCTACCACAATCACCCCCGCCTGCATGTTCTGAATTACATGGTCGTTGAGCTGCTCCAGGTTTGCCAGATCCAATCCACGCTGGCTGGCTAACTGCTCTGACTCCTGTAGTCGGTGGGAGAGTGCATCTGTGAGCAGGGCGATAGCAAAAAAACTGGCTCCCAACATCCCGGCTTGGGTATATGAGGTGTTGGGAAACACGTTGTATATTTGGCTATAGATCTGTTCTGCCAAGATGCAGAGTGATGCGATAGCGGCAAATGTAAGAGTGATGCGTTGTTGGATGACGGCACTACCGAAGGCGATAGAGACCACCAGTAGTATACCGAGTCCGGTAGT
>CBFDBF010000050.1:0-8359 GCA_965602975.1 uncultured Gammaproteobacteria bacterium
AGGGGTGCAGCAGGCGCTGCTTAAACTGATAGCGGGGACTATAGCATCGGTACCTCCACAGGGCGGGCGCAAACACCCACCGCAGGAGTTTCTGCAGGTTGATACTGGTAGCATCCTGTTTATTGTTGGTGGCGCCTTCGCTGGCCTCGACAAGGTAATACGTAACCGCTCTGAGAGGGGTGGTATCGGCTTCTCTGCCGAGGTGCGGAGCAAGGATGAGGCGCGCAAAATGGGTGAGATACTGCGTGAAGTAGAGCCAGAAGATCTCATAAAATATGGTCTTATTCCTGAATTTGTCGGGCGGCTGCCAGTGGTTGCCACGCTGGAGGAGCTGGATGAGGATGCTCTGGTACAGATCCTTACCGAGCCGAAAAATGCGTTGGTTAAACAGTACAGTCGTCTCTTCGAAATGGAAGATTGCGAGCTGGAGTTCCGTGAAGATGCACTCCGTGCTATAGCAAAAAAGGCGATGGAGCGTAAGACAGGTGCTCGCGGTCTGCGTACCATTATGGAGCAGGTGCTGTTGGATACTATGTATGATCTGCCATCTATGGAGGAGGTTAGCAAGGTGGTGATCGATGAGGCGGTAATTATGGGTGAGAAGGTTCCATACGTCCTGTTTGATAGCGGTGATAAGAAGGTCGTTGCATCAGAGTAATAATTTATGGGCGCCTCGATTAATTAATATTTGGCCTCTATACATTTGAGAATCTAAATAACTCCGTAGCCTACACGGACGTAGGTAGTAGGGTAATGCAGGAGCAGTCACCTATAGGGACATAGTTGAGGGGTGTACGCTGGGAGCGGAAGCCTTGAAAACTTGGCAAGTAGCTAGCTATTCGCTGCGATCTTCGCCTTGTTCTTGCGCCTCTAAAGTACCTATATGCTAAAACAGAATTAATATAGGTATCCCTATGCAACATTTAGGCAGGGTTGAAATCACTGCTGTCAGGCCGCATATCTTTTCTCACCACCTCCGGTTATGTTTGGCCGGAGTTTCAGAACCTATGGTGTAGATCATAGGCGCAAATAACCTAAAGGATCACCCATCATGGGTCAAGAAGATAGAGTCTCCCCTCTTAAAGAGGGTTTCATTACCGCTATTCCGGTACTGCCGCTACGCGATGTGGTGGTCTATCCGCATATGGTTATCCCCCTGTTTGTTGGGCGAGAGAAATCCACAAAAGCTCTTGATGCGGCGATGGAGGAGAACAAGCAGATTCTTTTAGTGGCGCAGACCAGTGCCAGTGTCGATGATCCAGGGGTGGATGATATGTACAAGATCGGTACTCTCGCCACTATTCTGCAGATGCTGAAACTTCCAGATGGTACCGTTAAAGTGCTGGTGGAGGGTGGTGAGCGGGTTACACTGCTCCAGTTTATCGCTAATGACTCCTATTTTGCCGCCGAGCTGGCACAGCTAAGAGATGTTGTGGTGCTAGATGAGCGGGAGATGGAGGTGTTGGTGCGCTCGGCCTCTGCCCTGTTTGAGCAGTATGTGAAGCTAAACAAGAAGATCCCCCCAGAGGTGCTGACCTCACTCTCCAGTATCGATGATCCCAGCAGGTTAGCCGACACCATGGCGGCGCATATGACCCTTAAGCTGGAGGAGAAGCAGAAGGTTCTGGAGATATCAGATGTACAGCAGCGGATAGAGCACCTTATGACCCTAATGGAGTCAGAGAATGATCTGCTGCAGATGGAGAAGCGGATTCGTGGCCGGGTTAAGCGGCAGATGGAGAAGAACCAGCGGGAGTACTATCTGAATGAGCAGATGAAGGCGATTCAGAAAGAGCTGGGTGAGATGGATGATGTGCCAAATGAGCTGGAGGAGTTGCAGAAGAAGATCGACAAGGCGGGTATGACTAAAGAGGCTAAGAGCAAGGCCAATGCCGAACTCAACAAGCTTAAATTGATGTCTCCCATGTCAGCCGAGGCGACAGTCGTACGTAATTATATTGACACCTTGACCAGCGTTCCATGGAAACAGCGCTCCAAGGTGCAGAGTGATTTGAGTGTGGCTGAAGATGTGCTGGAAGATGATCACTACGGCCTGCACAAGGTTAAAGAGCGTATTATTGAATACTTGGCAGTACAGCAGCGAGTGCGTAAGCTCAAGGGGCCGATCCTCTGTCTGGTAGGTCCGCCTGGGGTGGGTAAGACCTCGGTGGGACAATCCATTGCTCATGCCACCAACCGTAAATTTATTCGTATGGCCCTGGGTGGGGTGCGGGATGAGGCGGAGATTCGTGGCCATCGTCGTACCTATATAGGTGCAATGCCGGGTAAGATTATTCAGAATCTATCCAAGATCAAAAGTCGTAATCCACTGTTTCTGCTAGATGAGATCGACAAGATGGCGATGGATATGCGGGGTGATCCAGCCTCAGCACTGCTTGAGGTGCTTGATCCTGAGCAGAACCATACCTTTGTTGATCACTATATGGAGGTCGACTTTGATCTATCTGAGGTGATGTTCGTGGCAACCGCCAACTCACTTAATATCCCGGCGGCACTACTGGATAGAATGGAGGTAATTCATCTCTCTGGATACACCGAGGCGGAGAAGGTCAATATCGCCACTCGCTATCTGGTGCCGAAACAGATGAAAAACAATGGTCTGCAAGATGATGAGGTACAGATTAGAGAGAGTTCTATTCGCAATATTATCCGTTACTACACGCGGGAGGCCGGGGTACGTAACCTGGAGCGGGAGATCTCCAAGATCTGTCGTAAAGTTGTAAAGCAGATACTTCTGAAAAAGGTCGGTAAGCGGATTACTATTACCCCAAAGAGCTTGGAGAGGTATCTTGGAGTACAGCGGTTCCGCTATGGTCGTGCCGATGAATTTGATCAAGTTGGTCAGGTTACAGGGCTGGCGTGGACCGAGGTTGGTGGTGAGCTATTGCGGATCGAAGGGGCACTAGTTCCAGGTAAAGGCAAGTTCAGTTACACCGGGCAGCTAGGTGATGTGATGCAGGAGTCGATCCAGGCGGCAATGACGGTAGTGCGGAGTCGAGCTGACATGCTGGGTCTAAACAAGGATTTTTACCAGACGAACGATATACATATCCATGTGCCGGAGGGGGCAACCCCCAAGGATGGGCCGAGTGCCGGTATCGGAATGTGTACCAGTTTGGTCTCAGCCTTGACCCGTATCCCGGTACGCTCAGATGTGGCTATGACTGGGGAGATAACGCTGCGGGGTGAGGTGCTGCCCATAGGTGGACTTAAAGAGAAGCTACTGGCGGCTCACCGTGGTGGTATCGAGATGGTTATTATCCCGCATGAAAATGAGCGTGATCTCGTCGATATCCCACGTAATATAAAACAGGATCTGGAGATCAAGCCGGTACGTTGGATCGATGAGGTACTAGAGCTAGCTTTGCTCAGAATGCCGGAACCGAACAGCAAAGAGGATGGTGGTAACCAGGATGATAAGTCGGAGGTCGCAACGAAAAGCGGCGGCAAGCAGAAAAGGGGTGATTTGACACGGCACTGATACGGTCTTCTTATGTTACGCTGAATTTTATTTGAGCTGGATTAATAATATTTGATCATAGCTGTTAATGGTGTGTTTAGACATGTGATGTAGGCGTGTGATTTTGCAGCAATAACCCCTGTTTAATCTAATGTCTTAGGTCGATATTAAGAATATTCTAATATGAGTGAAAAGCTGAATTTATCTACGTTTCCGCTTGACAGCAGTTCTGTTAGCTTGGTATAAATTAGCGGCGTTTGAAAGTGGTTTTACACACCTTGTTTTCTATAATTTTATTGCGCTGTTAAATGGCGTAACTTCTACCAGAAGGGAGAGTACTTTCCATGAATAAATCTGATCTGATCGATGCAGTAGCCGACTCCGCTGACATCTCTAAAGCGGCTGCAGGCCGTGCCCTGGATGGCATGATTGATGCTGTAACCAAGGCTCTTAAAAAGGGTGATACCGTATCACTAGTAGGTTTTGGCTCCTTTACCGTGCGTGAGCGTGCTGCTCGTATGGGGCGTAATCCACAGACTGGAGCCGCGATTAAGATAAAAGCTTCAAAATCTCCTGCTTTCAAGGCTGGAAAAGCGCTTAAAGATGCCGTAAACTAGCTCGCCTTTCTTGGGGTGCTTAGCTCAGCTGGGAGAGCATCGCCCTTACAAGGCGAGGGTCGCAGGTTCGATCCCTGCAGCACCCACCATGAAATTAGGAGTGGTAGTTCAGTTGGTTAGAATACCGGCCTGTCACGCCGGTGGTCGCGGGTTCGAGTCCCGTCCACTCCGCCAGTGTCAGAAAGAACGGGGTATCATTGCGATACCCCGTTTTTTTTAGATGGTTAGATAGCTCAAGTGGTATCTTTATCACTCGGTTTAATTAATAGTATTGGCGTCATCCCGGCGCAGGCCGGAATCCAGAGGACTGCATTATAGAAAACCAGAGTTTTCTGGAGAGGTGATTTTGAGTTTTTTTATTTTTATTTTCACGGATTTAAATAGTCATGCTACAAGCCATTAGAGATCGCGCCCAAGGATGGATAGCCTGGGTTATAGTCATTCTGATCACCATTCCATTTGCCCTCTGGGGGATTCAAGAGTACCTGGGTATTGGTGGGCCACCAGTCAAGGCGTCAGTAAATGATCATGAGATTACAGAGCGTGAGTTTGAGGATAGCTATCGCCAGTATCGTGAGAGCCTGAAGCGGCAGCTGGGCGAAAACTATCGTCCTGAGATGATCGATGATGCGCTGCTGAGGAAAGAGGTGTTGAACGCCCTTATTACCAGCGACCTGACGCGCCAGTTTGCTGGCAAGTTGGGGATGCGCCTGAGCGACCAGATGGTGCAGGAGTTTATCCGTCAGCAGCCAGCCTTTCAGACCGATGGAAAATTTGATTTAGAGTTGTATGAGCGTGGTCTGCGGATGCAGGGTATGGCTCCGGCAGGGTTTGTAGAACAGGTGCGTAGGGTGATGTTGATCGAGCAGCTGAATCGAGCCATTACCGATAGCGCTATATTGACCACCACCGAAATGGAGGAGAGTGTACGGCTACTTTGGCAGCAGCGTCAGGGTGGATATATCACCATTCCGGCGCAGCAGTTTGCCGATAAGGTGTTGATAGAGGCGGCAGCTGTAGAGGAGTATTACCAGCAGCAGCAGAATATATTTATGGCTCCGGAGCGGGTGCGTATAGATTATATCGAGCTGGACATACAGAATATTGCAGCGACCCTGGAGGCGGATGAAGAGACCCTGCGTGGCTACTATGAGAGTCATAAGGATGAGTATGTGACCCGTGAGCAGCGCCGTGCCAGCCATATTCTGATCGTCATGGATGATATGGAGGCAGCAGCACGTGAGGCGGCTGAAGCGGCCCTGAAGAGGGTGCAGGGTGGAGAGGAGTTTGCTGCGGTGGCCAGAGAGCTATCCCAAGATCCGGGATCAAAGGATGCTGGTGGTGATCTAGACTTTTTTGAAGCCGGTGTTATGGAGAAGAGTTTCGATGAGGCTGTATTTAAGCTGAAAAAGGGAGAGATCAGTGGGTTGGTACAGACTCCATTTGGATTCCATATTATCCAGCTGACAGATATTCGCCCAGCTATTGGGCCATCGTTCTCTGAGGTAAAAGAGCAGGTAAAGACGAGCTATTTAGAGACAGAGGCGCAGCGTCTGTTCTACGGCTATGCGGAGCAGCTTGCCAACCTGACATATGAAGACCCAGATAGCCTGGAGCCAGCAGCACACGCCCTTGGGGTTGAGGTGCAGACGAGCGACTGGCTAACTCGTGAGGGTGGCAGTGGTGCTCTGGCAGCACCCAAGGTAACTGCTGCTGTATTTAGTGATGACGTGCTGCTCGATGGGCGTAATAGTGAGATTGTCGAGCTGGGAGCCGAGTATGTAATGGTGTTGCGGGTGTTAGAGCATGAGGAGTCAACCCTGAAATCACTGGATATGGTGCGACCAGAGATTGAGCAGCGGCTACGTCAGCAGCAGGCATCTCTTAAGGCTAGAGAGCGTGGTCAGAAGCTACTCGAGCAGTTGGAGTCGGGCAAGGGTATAGAGAAGATCGCCGCTGCTGAGAGGGTTGAACTACAGCCACTTGAAGCTATCACTCGGGACAATCGTGAGCTACCGATAGAGATTATGCGTAGTCTGTTTCGTATGTCATACCCAACCGCTGAAAAGCCGGTTTTTACCGGGGTTGAGCTGGGCAGTGGTGACTACGCCCTGATTGCCCTAAAGAGCATAACTGAGGGGAGTATAGATAGCCTCAGTGTAGATGATCGGCGTGGCCTGAAAGAGGGTTTGAGCAGGCGTAACAGCACCGGTTATGTCGAACACCTGGTTGACAATCTGCGTGCTAGTGCCGATATAAAGATCTCTGGTGACAAGGAGTAGTAAAGTAACTATCTTAAGCCATCCCCAAAATATGGTATCCAGAGTCTACATATAGAACATCACCGGTAATACCAGAGGCGAGATCAGAGCAGAGAAATGCCGCAGCATTACCCACTTCATCGATAGTGACATTACGCCGTAGCGGGGTCTTGGCCTCAGCCTCCTCCAACATACTACGGAAGTTACTGATACCGGCCGCAGCCAGGGTACGGATAGGCCCAGCAGATACCGCATTGACCCGAATCCCCTCTGGCCCCAGAGAGTCCGCCAGATAGCGCACATTTGCCTCCAGACTGGCCTTGGCCACTCCCATTACATTGTAGTTTGGAACTGTGCGTACCGCCCCCAGATAGGTCATTGCGATCAGGGAGCCATTGCGCCCCTGCATCATCTCTCGACCCGCCTTGGCCAGAGCAGCAAAGCTATAGGCGCTAATATCGTGAGCCAGGGCAAATCCCTCACGGGTGACAGCATCGGCATAGCCACCCTCTAACTGCTCCCGTGGGGCAAAGGCGATAGAGTGGACAATGCTATCCAGACCATCCCAAGAGTTGCCCAGCTCCTTAAAGGCGGTATCTATCTCCTCATCGCTAGATACATCCAGTGGTAGCACGATATCGGAGCCACACTCGGCGGCAAACTTCTCGGCCCGTGCCTTTAGCTTCTCCCCTTGATAGGAGAAGGCCAGCTGCGCCCCTTCGCGGTGCATCGCCTGGGCTATGCCCCAAGCTATGGAGCGGTTGCTGGCAACGCCGGTAATAAGTATCTTCTTATCTTGTAGAAAGCCCATGGATAGTTCCTGCCTATTTGTAGTTTGTGTGAATCTGTAGATTCAGGATTATGTTATCCTTATTATCAAGGTAACCGTATAATTAATACCGTTTAGTCCCTCCCCCACAAGTGGGAGAAGATTTAATCAGAGGTTCCCAAGACTATATATTATACAGTATCGGGAACGTTGGAGTAGTACAAGCATCTGCAAGTAATCTGCCACATCCTGGCACTCTATCACTAACTCCTAAGGGTAAATATTTATGAAATATATGGACATGGTGCAGCGTGATCTTGAACATGTCTCCGAGCTGATGCCGTGGGATCTGGAAGAGCGTCTACAAGAGAACCCGGATCTAATGATTCTTGATGTACGGGAGCCATACGAATATGACTCCATGCATATCAAAGGCTCTCTGGCTGTACCTCGGGGGATTCTTGAGGCCGCCTGTGAGTGGGACTATGAAGAGACTGTCCCGGAGCTGGTGCAGGCGAGAAAGCTGGAGATCATCGTGGCCTGCCGCTCCGGCTACCGTAGCGTATTGGCCGCCAGAGTGATGCAGCAGATGGGGTATATAAATGTCTCCTCCCTAAAGACCGGACTACGTGGTTGGAATGACTATGAGCAGCCACTGGAAGATGGCCAGAGCAACAGAGTAGAGCTGGATAATTCTGATGAGTACTTTAACGCTCCTGTTCTGCCAGAACAGCTAAAACCCACGGGGTGGGAGTATTGATCTGGTATCTATCTGAATTAGTGCACTATCCATACAAAATCTGCATCAGAGCTGCCACAATGGCTTGGTGGCTCTGAATGGAGCTTCTCAGATGGTGACATCCACCGCTGCCAGCCATAGAGAGCGAAGCGAAGGCTGGTAGACCCCGGTAGCCGTGAGGCCGCACTGCTTACCCGTCGTGCGTAGCAGAAAACTAACCGGACACCCACTTACAAAACTCTTTGCCTGAAAACTGATCATCTCCGTAGAGAGAGGCTCTTCTTACACAGCGGTAGTAAGGGGTAGCTTCAAGAGAGATCAGGTTTCCCGTGGCTTTGGCATAATGTCGTTTCTTGATATCGGTTGTAGGTCTGTTTTTACGGGTTGCTATAGGTGGCGTTTAGATGCAGTATTTGGGTGGGTGTCCGGTTAGTTCCGTGCATCAAACGCACCATGAAGAAGCCGGATATATGTCAAAGACCGTTTTTCTAT
>CBFDBF010000051.1:0-8353 GCA_965602975.1 uncultured Gammaproteobacteria bacterium
CTCTCTCTCTCTTCTGCGAGTATCTGGGTAGTAGCCTCAAACTCGATTTCAGGGGCTGTCGACTCAAATGGTGATGACATGGCGGAGCTGGCAACAGGTGTGATCACCAACGACTCTGGCCACTCCTCCTCTTTGGCGTGGGGTGATTCACGTAGATGTTTTATCGCATTAAATATCTGTTTGCAGCGACTGCAACGCACTTTCCCATGTGCAATCCGTAGCTGTTCAGCACGAACTCGAAATATGGTTTGGCAGTAGGGGCACTGAGTGTACATTTTAGAGGTGTCGGTTATAGTCCTAGTTTCTTCTCCAGGTAGTGTATGTTTACACCACCGGCGGCGAAATTGGCATCTTGTATAATATCCTGCTGTAGTGTGATATTGGTTCTGATGCCGTCGATCACCATCTCCGAGAGGGCGATCTGCATTCGTGCTAGCGCCTCCTCGCGGGAGGCACCGTGGGCAATCAGTTTGCCAATCATGGAGTCGTAGTAGGGGGGTACAGTGTAGCCATTGTAGATGTGAGAGTCGAAGCGGATACCGGGGCCGCCAGCAATATGGAGTTGGGTTATTTTGCCAGGACTAGGCATGAAGGTCTTCGCATCCTCTGCATTGATCCGGCACTCTATGGCGTGACCAGTAATAGTGACCTCGTCTTGTTGTATGGAGAGTTTCTCACCGCCTGCAATAAGCAGCTGCTCACGGACAATATCAACCCCAGTGATCATCTCGGTTACTGGGTGCTCTACCTGCACTCTAGTGTTCATTTCGATGAAGTAGAATTCACCATTCTCATATAGAAATTCGAAGGTCCCAGCTCCGCGGTAACCGATCTGGCGACACGCCTCAGCACAGCGTTCACCTATTCGGTTGCGTTGCTCTGCGTTAATCTCTGGTGCTGGTGCCTCTTCAACCACTTTTTGATGGCGGCGCTGCATGGAGCAGTCGCGCTCCCCTAGATGGATTGCATTGCCATGGGTGTCGGCCAGCACCTGGAACTCAACATGACGTGGATTCTCCAGAAATTTCTCCATATAGACGACATCATTGTTGAAGGTGGCGCCTGCCTCTGCCTTGGTTAGGGAGATAGAGTTGAGTAGGGCAGCTTCGGTATGGACTACCCGCATACCACGACCACCGCCACCACCAGCAGCCTTGATGATCACCGGATAGCCAATCTCTTTGGCTATCCTTAGAGTGCGGCTATCGTTGCCATCCAGCGAGCCGTCAGAGCCGGGAACGGTTGGTACTCCGCTCTCCTTCATAGCCTCAATGGCAGTTATCTTATCGCCCATCAAGCGGATAGTCTCCGGTTTAGGGCCTATGAATGTGAATCCGCTCTGCTCTACCCGCTCGGCAAAATCGGCATTTTCAGAGAGAAAGCCATAACCGGGGTGGATGGCTGTGGCATCGGTCACCTCGGCCGCACTGATTATAGCGGGCACATGTAGGTAGCTCTCTGCTGATGGGGCCGGCCCGATACAGACCGTCTCATCAGCAAAACGGACATGTTTGAGGCGCCTGTCTGCCTCTGAGTGGACGGCTACTGTCTTAATTCCGAGTTCTCGGCAGGCGCGTAGAATACGGAGGGCAATTTCACCGCGGTTGGCAATGACGACTTTTTCGATCATGGGTTGTGATTACCGTTACTCTATTATGAATATAGGTTGGTTGTACTCTACCGGTTGGCCATTCTCTATCAGGATTTTCTTGACTCTGCCTGCCGTGTCCGACTCTATCTGGTTGAGGATCTTCATTGCCTCAATGATACAGAGGGTGTCCCCAACTCCGACCTGCTGCCCTACCTCTACAAAGTTCTTTGCTCCGGGTGAAGCGGCGCGATAGAAGCTGCCGACCATCGGCGATTTAATCTGATGGCCGCTGATCTCCTCCTCTTCCTCCTCTGTTGGGGCTGGCTCTATTACGGTGGCAGCTGGTGCTGGTGCTGCGATGGCAACCGGTGCAGCAGTGGTAGTGGCGCGGCTTATTCTGACCGACTCTTCGCCCTCATGAATCTCGATCTCGGCGATGTTTGACTCTTCGAGTAGTTCGATCAGTTTCTTTACTTTGCGGATATCCATCGTCTGTTAGCTCTCTGGTTAATGTTCGATATGTTGTAGTGCCGCTAGCAGGGCGAGTTCATAGCCCTGAGCACCAAAGCCGCTGATGACACCTTGTGCCACATCGGAGAAGAAAGAGTGTTGCCGGAACTCCTCACGTGCATATACGTTGGAGAGGTGGACCTCAATAAATGGAATTGCTGCTGCCAGTATCGCATCACGCAGTACCAAGCTGGTGTGGGTGAATGCGGCTGGATTGATGAGTATAAACGCCACTCCATCTTGCTTGGCCACATGGATTCTATCGACCAGTTCATGTTCAGCATTGCTCTGAAAAAAGTCTATCTTGTGGCCGCTATTGGCTGCTATCGGCTTTAGACTGGCATGGATAGTATCAAGGGTGTCGGTACCGTAGATCTCTGGTTCACGGCTGCCGAGAAGGTTCAGGTTTGGCCCATTGAGTACCAGTATTGTTGCCATGTCTGCCTCTTCTACTAGATTTTCGGAGATTTTGCACGATAGAGGCACATTTGTCCAGATTTGTTGCAAGATATCGCAAGATCGCTGCAAATTCTAAAATAACCTGGGCTCTATTCTACTCTGAGTTGGCCTCTCTAATGCGGGCTAGAAACTCGGTGGCATCGATGAATCCCACTAGGCGGCGGTGTCGCTGCTCCCTCCCATCCATGTCGTAGAATACGATTAGTGGAGGGCCGGATATCTCAAAATGGTTGAGCAGATCGCGGTCACTTTGGTCGTTGGCAGTGACGTCGGCCTGTAGCAGAACAGACGTCTGCAGGGCGGCAACCACTGCAGGGTCAGAGAAAGTGTACCTCTCCAGCTCTTTACAGGAGATACACCAGTCGGCATAGAAATCCAGCATCACCGGCTTGCCCACCGCTTTTGCGGCTGCAACTTCCCGTTGTAGATCCTCCAGAGTCTTTATCTGTTTAAAGGTTAGGTGCTGCTGCGGGGTGGAGGTAGATAAAAAGTCGACTTTTTGCAGTGGTTGGAATATATCTCTGCTCCCAGTTGCTGCCCCGATTAAAATCGATCCCCCGTAGAGCAGCAGGGCCAATCCCAGAGCTCGGCGTAGATACGACCCGATGCCACCACCTGCTGTTTGATTGCGCGGTTTTAGCAGATAGATGGCCGTGCCTATTAGTAGTGCTCCCCACAGCAACATAGAGACTAACGCCGGTAGAATACGCTCAAGCAGTATGATGGCAACACCTAGCAAGAGAATGCCAAAGATCACATTTATGGTATCCATCCAGTCTCCAGCCTTAGGTAGGAGTTTGCCAGCAGAGGCGCCAATCAACAGCAGTGGCACCCCCATACCTATACCTAGAGTGAAAAATGCAGCCCCGCCGAGAATGGCATCGCGGGACTGGGCGATATAGATCATAGCCCCAGCAAATGGTGGCGCCACACACGGCCCGACGATCAGGGCGGAGAGGGCTCCCATGATAGCCACGCCAGCCCAGTTGCCACCCTGTTGGCTATTACTTAGCTGGGTGATGCGGCTCTGCCAGCTACTCGGCAGTTGTAGTTTGTAGAGGCCAAACATTGAGAGGGCGAGCAGGACGAATAGGAGGGCGAAGGTAGAGAGCAGCCAAGGATTCTGTAGATCGGCCTGGATGTTATATCCAAACAGGCCGGCCACCACCCCAACCAGCGCATAGGTGAATGCCATGGCGGTGACATATAGTAGTGAGAGTAGAAAACCCTTTTTTGGATTGAGCTCGGCACCATGTCCAACGATAATCCCGGAGAGTATCGGGATCATGGGGAAGATGCATGGGGTCAGCGCGAGTAGTAGACCGGCACCAAAAAAGAGGGCTAGTATGCTCCAGATATTTCCTCTGTCCAGGGTGGCCGCGATTCTATCTTGCTCTGACTTGGGCGAAGTGGCGGCAGTACCATCGGTTGCGGGTAGAGCCAGCTCTATCTGCTGGTTTACCGGTGGGTAGCAGATCCCCTCATCAGCACACCCTTGATAGCTGACCTTTAGAGTTATCGTAGTTGCTGCCCTTGTGGTGCGGAGCAGGGGTATCGTTAGATCTAGCTCTTTGTAGTAGACGGCGATGTCACCAGTAGTACCATCGGGGCGGAAGACATTCTGTTTGATTACCGCAGGAGGTAGATCGATATCCCCCAGAGAGACTCCGTCAGCCTGCTCCAGGCTGAGCTTGATCTTCTCTTGATAGAGGTAGATATCATCATCTATATCCCAATGCAGCTGCAGGCTGTCGCTGTTAGCCTCTACCTGTAGCTGGTAGGGTGCATCCTCAGCCTGCCCGCTTAGCGGGAGTAGGGCTATGGCCAGCAGGAGGCATAATTTCAGGATAAATCTTTGACGGTGCATTGTTTGGCCTAGTGTATAGATGTGACACCCTACAATATAGCAGGGTGTGATATTTAACAATTGGGGTTAATCCTGACGCTTTTTAATGTTGGCACTCTGGATGTTTGGCCAAGCCTGGGCATATGGCTGTGCTGCTTGCTGGCGAAGGGTCGGAGCTTGCCGGGTGGCCCGGTTAGTCATTGTCCCCAGAACTCCCAGAACTTCTCTCTGGTACCTATTTCTTCTTTATCGTAACTTTTTAAGTACGAATGGCAAGCTAAGAATAAAACCAAGAGAAAACAAAGCAAAAATATTTGCGTTAACAAATCTAATTCCTTCAGCTCCACAGCAAACAAAAGACACTGCAAACACAAGGAAATAAAATATCCCGGCAATAGCAAACGACGAGATTGCGATCTTTATTCCAGAAGTGGAATTATCCTCTTGTGGATTATGACCGCGCTTTAGCTTGTATATTGACCATAACACACCAAGAATACATATATGAAAAAATATAACCTACAAATGGTATTTTCTCAATCTCTGCAACATGGGCATTTAAACTCATGATCTGCAACAATGCAGTAACAATAATTCCAATGATGCATATTAAACAAACACCGATAAGAAATAGTTTATTATGCTTACCGTTCACCTTACTCTTCCTTGCACGCACAACTCTCGATTCTAGAAGAGACGACGGTAGATGACCCAACAAATATTCCTATTCCTATTCCAACTCCTACACCGTTTATGCCTCCACCAACAATTACCCCTTTGTATAAATTTGCTATTACATATAGAATAAACAGCAATATAAAGATCGCGATGTTGATACTTCTTCGCATCATGCCCTCCAATAATTCTGGCTCCATCTACCAACGTCATATTATTTTGTGCAGCCATCACACTTAACAAAACACTCAATAGCGTTGAATCCAGAATATGCTGAAGACACCCACCCTGTATATGGGATAGCTTTCTGACCGAATTCCCAAGCCACCTTCTTAGCTGCTTTCATTAAGCCATGCTGCAGACCCTGCGTAGCAGCCTCACCTAACAAAACTTTCCCTACACATTTAACGGTACAAGAAGCATACTGCGCTGCTGCAGACAAATCTATAACTTCTGTATAAGGCCCTTGGCCATGTACGGCCGCATCATACATAGCATCATACTCATCATAATCATTAAAAGGATCCAAACCATAAGGGTCACTAAATAGTAACGGATTCCCCCCCACATACCCATACGTATTCAACCCTCCCCGTAACCCTATCGGATCACTCTCTAGGTAGCGTCCTGTTGATGGGTCATAGGGTAATCCCCCCAATAAATAACTGAGGTCAAAAGTAGAATTTTCTCGTAATCTATACACAGGAGATTCTACATGAAGAAATCAAGATATTCAGATAGCCAAATCATGGCCATTCTCAAGCAAGCAGAGGCTGGCAGCCCAATCCCAGAGCTATGCCGTGAGCATGGTATGAGTAGTGCCACCTTCTATAAGTGGCGCAGTAAGTACGGGGGTATGGATGCCTCAATGATGGGAAGGCTCAAAGAGCTGGAAGAGGAGAACCGCCGCCTGAAGAAGATGTACGCTGAGGAGCGTCTAAAGGCAGAAATTGTCCAGGAGGCTCTCCAAAAAAAGTGGTGAAGCCATCTCGATTGAAAGAGATGGCACAAGATGCTGTTAAACGTAGAGGGGTGAGTATTCGACTAGCTTGCTCTGCGGTTGGTGTTAGCGAAACCTGCTATCGTTACCAGCCTAAGCTGAGTAGTGAAAATACTGAGATTGCAGATTGGTTGATCAGATTGACAGACAACCAGCGTAACTGGGGGGTTGGTCTTTGCTATTTGTATTTGCGTAACGTCAAAGGCTTTGGCTGGAACCACAAGAGGATTTATCGCATTTACAGGGAGTTGGAGCTTAATCTGCGCATCAAGCCAAAGAAACGGCTGGTACGGGAGGTGCCGGAGTCATTAGCAGTGCCCAGCGTAATCAATGACTGCTGGTCTATGGACTTTATGCATGATCAACTTGAAGATGGAAGGAGTTATCGATTATTCAATGTCATAGATGACTTTAATCGGGAAGGGCTGACCATAGAGGTAGATTTCTCCCTGCCAGCATCCAGAGTGATACGCGCCTTGGATCAGGTGATTGCTTGGCGAGGCAAGCCTAAGCGGTTACGCTGCGACAATGGCCCAGAGTACATCAGTGGCTTGCTGGCAACTTGGGCCAAAAGCCGGGATATAGATTTAATGTTTATCCAGCCAGGCAATCCTCAACAGAACGCCTATATCGAAAGATATAATCGAACAGTGCGATATGACTGGCTAGCGCAATATATTTTTAGTAGCATTGAAGAGGTTCAGAAGTATGCTACACGTTGGCTATGGACTTACAACAATGAACGACCCAATATGGCACTTGGAGGTATAACACCAAAGCAAAAACTGTTAGCTGCTTAACCTTCTACTTTTAACTTCGGTTAAAAATGGAGAGATTACCATAGGTTCTAAAGTAGTTGTATTGTTCCTGATATCCATTGATAACAAAGCCGCCCACCATATAAAAAGAAAAGAGCTGCATAGACTAGTGCCATGAACCTTCCTTTTGGAAAAGAAAGGTAAGTGCATATCCATATAACACCCCTAAAAACTATTAATCCTACTGGCTTATAATATGCGTATAAGAAAACTGCTGCCAAATAGAAAAAGAATGACGCTTCAAAAAATACTTTGTCATCTTCTGTTGTATTTGTACCCTTCACTATTAGTAATATCGCAAATATAATGATTGCGATACTTACTATGATATCTAAGTAGTACTGAGTTCTACTTTTCACAATCACATTCTTTCATCTGCACATTTGTAACTGTAGAACTACCGATAACTAGAGTTACTCCTATATCTAAACCACGTATATCAACACTATCGCGGGAAAAAGCACCTCCTAATCTCGTCCTGCCAGCTTGGCCACCATATGGCCCAACCACAATGCTGGCTTGTACAGCTGAAAACCCACCGTTAAAAACATATGGTTGGACATCATCTAGATGATCCTCAAAGGTAATGCCTCCTCTAGTTTCAGCCAACTTGATCCCAACACCAACAGCTGGCCCTACAGCTACCACATCAACTGTCGCTTGTTTTCCATTGACACACTTAGATGTTAACGTAAATTCAATCTCTATTGCTCCTACTGGCCCAACTAAACCCCGGCCATGAAATGAACCGGACCACTCAATGAGTCCCAACGGATCAATATTAAGCAACGGATTCCCACGAACATAGGCGTAGGTGTTTATTCCCCCACCAAGACCTATAGGATCAGATTGCAGATACCGTCCAGTGGTAGGATCGTAGTCCCTAAAGTAGTTGTAAACTAATCGGCCATACGATGCTTCTGGCTTAACTTTTGGTTTTTCCTTGTGCATTCCGGCACTTAGCTCTGGATTTTCCCAGACCAGCCGGGGTTTTGGCCATTTTTCGCCTATATGCGGTTTTTGGCTTAGCTGTTCAGCTTCCATATTGAACTTGAGTGCGGCAGACATGCTGCTATTTTTCCCCTATATGGGGCGGATAGTCAAGGTATGGGTTCTCTCTTTTAGCCGCGAAGGGGTGGCAGTGGACAGGTGCAGCGGAAGACGCGCCAGCGGCTGGAGCCAGCTGGCCACTGACACATGGGGGGCGGGTATCTAAATAGGCCGGAAGCTGAGCCGCGCCAGCGGGCGAAGATAACCGGCCTTTACGTGGCGCAGCCACACCCTTTGGAGCGCAAGCGACGCGGCCATTTAATATAGCGCAGGTTATGCGGCGCAGTGAACCGCTGGCCGGTGGCACGTCCCATATGCTGCTTCTACAGTGGTGCTATGCAGGTGGTTGGGGGGCGGTGCCACCGGACAATGGCGCATAACCCCGCGTTATGTTCATTGGCCGC
>CBFDBF010000052.1:0-8252 GCA_965602975.1 uncultured Gammaproteobacteria bacterium
GTATAGCTGCCATGATTAACGGCACCGTCTATATCGCAACTGCGAGCCGCAAGTTGAAGGAGAAGGAGATGGAGCTGGCAAAAAAACGTGGCCAAACTCCGGTGGAACACATAGTAGGCTACGACGCTCTGGCGCTGTTTATCCACCCAGACAACCCGATCAACACCCTCAGTACAACACAGCTCAAGGATATATTTGGCCGTGAAGGGAACGCCAAAAAATGGAGTGACCTGGATATCACTGTGCCCGGCTGCAAAGATGGCACTATCATAGTAGTCAGTCGCCAAAACAACTCCGGGACATACGCCTACTTCAAAAAGGCAATCCTCGGCAAGGGTGGCAAATATCGCCAAGGCACCCTGGATATGCACGGTTCCAAAGATGTAGTTGATCTAGTAGAGAAGACCCCATGTGCCATCGGTTACAGCGGCCTCGCCTACGCTACAGAACATATCAAGATGGCCTGCATTTCCATGGGTGATAAGCCTTGCGTGAATCCATCTGTTGCTACCGCCAGCGATGGCAGCTATCCCATTTCCCGCCCCCTGTTTATGTACACCAATGGCTCACCACAGGGTGATATCAAAACATATATGGATTGGATAATGAGCAGCACTGGTCAATGCATAATTCTGAACAAAGGTTATGCCCCAATAAGTGCGGTCACATGTAAATAGAGATTAGGATACCCAACACTATGGCACTATATGAAGAGCGTATGCAGGAGGATCTAAATAAGATCCGAGATCAGGTTCACACCATGGGCGACATGGTGGAGAGGGTCTTGAGTAGTGCAGTACACGCCCTGCTAACCAGCAATAAGCGGCTGGCCAACGATACGGTTCTGGCAGACCACCCCATAAACCGCAAAATGCGGGAGATCGACCGCCTCTGCCACGGCTTTATCGCCCGCCATCTTCCTAGTGCCGGACACCTACGTCTAATCTCATCTATCATCCGAATCAACATCCAGCTAGAGCGGGTTGGTGACTACGCTGTCATCATAAGTCGTGAAGCACTACATATGGAGGCACTTCCCGAGGGAATAATGGCGCACGAGATGGAGTCTATTGCCAATGAATCTCAAAGCATCTTCCATCATGCTATGACCGCCTTCTATGATGAAAATTCCGACATGGCCAGAGCCACCATGCAGCAGCCAGACAACCTGCAAACCAGCATGAGCGGTGTCTATAAAAACCTGATAAGTGGTGACTATAGCCGCAACAATCAGGAGATGTTTGCCGTCTCGGTAATCCTGTCGCAACTCAAACGGGTGGCTGATCAGACAAAGAATATATGCGAAGAGACCATCTTTGCCCTCACCGGTGAGACCAAGGCTAAAAAGGTCTACAACATCCTGTTCGTAGATGAGCAGAACTGCTGTCTCAGCCAGATGGCGACAGCCATCGCTAAGAAGAACCACCCAAATAGTGGCTGTTACAGTAGTGGAGGCATAGATCCAGCTACAGAACTAAAGCGGGATATGGTGGCATTCCTCGACCAACATGGCCTGGACCTTAGCACTACCAAACCATCCCCACTGGATCTCTCCCCCCAAGAGCTAGGCAAACTGCATGTAATCATCAGCCTGCAGGGACCGATCAAAACCTACTTCTCTGAAGTTCCATTCCATACCACCTGCCTCAATTGGGATATGGGCAGACTTCCAGATGGTCTAACCCCGAAAGATACCGAGCAGCGTTATGAGGAGATCTATCGAGAACTCTCCTTCCAAATCAGAGAGCTAATGGAGCTGCTACGGGGTGAAGGAGCTGACTAAAGTGGCAGAGCAAGCACTGCAACCAAAAACCGCCGAGAGTGATTTCGACCACCGCGATCTGGATTGGTTTATAGATAAGGCCATACAGATATTGGTCTTTATGAGTGGCATCTCGGCCATCATCTTTATCATCGGCATATTTGTCTTTATCACCAGAGAGGGGATGGATTTCGCCCTGGGCAGCCTCGATATAACCGAATTTTTCACCTCTGAATTCTGGGAACCGAGTGATGAGGATAACCCAGAGTACGGCATCCTCGCCCTGATCGCCGGCACCGCCAGCGTGACCGGCTTGGCAATGCTGGTAGCAATCCCCTTCTCTCTGGGGGCGGCGGTCTATATCGGCGAGTTTGCTAGCGGTAAAACACGCGAATATCTAAAAATATTGGTAGAGCTACTGGCCGCCATTCCATCCGTAGTATGGGGCTTTATCGGCCTCTCCATCATCAATCCGCTAATCATTCAGACATTCGATGTGCCGGTCGGACTCACTGTACTAAATGCCGGACTTATCCTTGGACTGATGGCTGCACCCATCATGACCTCAATCGCCGAGGATGCGCTCAAGGCGGTACCAGATAGTTACCGTGAAGCGGCCGAGGCGATGGGTGCTACCCGCTGGCAAGTGATCCGCAAAGTAGTCTTTCCAGCAGCCAAAAACGGGCTGCTAGGAGCGGTACTCCTGGGTGTTGGTCGCGGCTTTGGTGAGACCATGGCAGTATTGATGGCCACTGGCCACTCGGTCAATCTGCCCACCAGTATATTTGATTCAGTCCGCGCCCTGACCGCCACCATCGCCGCCGAACTGGGCGAAACCGCAGTCGGATCTGACCACTACGGGGTACTGTTTACCATCGGGATATTCCTCTTTCTTATCACCTTTCTAATCAACCTGACAGCCGACCTGATCATCCGCGGCATACGCAAAGGATAACCATGTTTGTCACTACCGAACTAAACAGGCGTAACCAGCGAATAGAGAGGCTGTTCCGCACCCTGTTTCTACTGATGACCATACTGCTGATCATCCCGGTAGTAATAATCCTCGGCACACTGATTATAAAAGGCAGCCCCGCCCTATCCATAGATTTTCTCTTTACCAAGCCGACCAACGGCATGACTACTGGCGGCATCTTTCCGGCCTTGCTAGGTACCGTCTGGCTGGTCACAGTAGCACTCCTGGCCTCTGTACCACTAGGGGTTGCCGCTGCCATATATCTGAGTGAGTACGCCTCCGATAACTGGCTCACCCGCATCATAAATCTGGCCATCATCAACCTGGCAGGAGTGCCATCAATCGTCCACGCCCTGTTCGGAGTGGGGGCCTTTGTCATCTTCTTTAAATTTGGCACCAGCATCCTGGCAGCCAGCCTGACCCTGGCTATAATGACCCTGCCGGTGGTGATAGTGGCCACCAAAGAGTCCCTGCAGGCGGTACCACTAGCCTTTCGTGAAGCGTGCTGGAATATGGGTGCGACCCGCTGGCAGACGATCCGCAGGGTAGTACTACCCAATGCGGTAAGTGGCATCCTCACCGGTGTTATCCTGGAGGTATCTCGCACCACCGGCGAGACGGCTCCAATCATGTTTACCGGTGCCGCCTTCTTTCTGCCGCTGCTGCCGCAAGGAGTATTCGACCAGACCATGGCGCTCTCTCTACACCTGTTTGTAGTCTCGACCCAGGTACCTGGAATCCCGGAGCATCTCCCCTATGGTGTCGCCCTGGTATTGATCGCTATGGTGTTGATCATGAACAGCATCTCCATCGCCTTTCGGATGCATCTGCGGGGACAGAAAAAATGGTGACCAACGCCACCAACAGCGCAGTGCAACAATCCCCACAAGCGGAGGTCAAAATAGGGGTTAAAGATCTTGCCATCCAGTATGGTGGCAATACCGCCCTGAGCAACGTCAACCTGGAGATAAGAGAGAGGGAGATCTTCGGCATTATCGGCCCGGCCAATGCTGGCAAGACATCTTTTCTAAAGGCGCTTAACCGGATGGAGATGTTCAATAGCAATATGCAGGTAGATGGAGAGATCACCTTTAACCAACGCAACATCCACCAACTACGGAATGTATACGCCCTGCGTAGCCGCATCGGTGTGGTCTTTCCGCTACCGGTAGGGCTACCGCTGACTATCTATGAAAACGTCGCCCTTGCACCCCGTCTCAGCGGCACCAATAATAAAGTTGCACTAGACCAGATCGTCGAACGCTGCCTCACCCGTGCTGCTCTGTGGGATGAGGTAAAGGATCGGCTGGACTCTCTCGGCAGCCTGCTCTCCGGTGGACAGCAGCAGCGACTCACCATCGCCCGCGCCCTCTCGCAGGAGCCGGAGGTGTTGATGCTGGATGAGTTCTCTATCGCTGTAGATCCGGTCACTACCATGCGGATTGAGGAGATGCTAAAGGAGCTACGCAGCGAGATGACCATCATCCTGGTCACCAACCTAGTACAGCAGGCACGCCGCCTGGCCGACCGCACCGCCTTCTTTCTAGATGGTGAGTGTGTGGAGATCGGTACCACTGCGGAGCTATTCACCGGAGCAACTAAAGACCGGCGCACCAAAGATTATGTAGAGGGACGATTTGGGTGAGTCACGACCTAAGATCCAGTGGATCTTCGCAGCGTGACGAACGCTCGGCAGGGATGCCGAGCCGGACGGTAACCACAGGGATGTGTACAGACAACAGAGGCAGAAGAGAACCGACAGCATGGCTTGCGGCCTATGTGAGAACAACAAACATATTAGAGGCTCCCCAATAAAATCCAATATTGGAAATACAATGAGTGAAATAGAACAGACATACGCCATCCATACCGAAAAGATGAACCTCTGGTATGGCACCTTTCAGGCCCTCTATGATATAGACTTGGACATCCATCAAGGAGAGATCACCTCTATGATCGGCCCATCCGGCTGTGGCAAGACCACCTTTCTGCGCAGCATCAACCGAATCAATGAGCGTCTCGGCTATGTCCGCATAGATGGCCGTATTGAGGTGTTTGGCCACAACATATATGACCCTGATGTAGAGCTAATACAGGTGCGCAAACAGGTAGGCATGGTGTTCCAGCGACCCAACCCTCTACCAGTCTCTATTAGGGAAAACGTACTGTTTGGACATGAACTGCACAACAAGGAGAGACGGTTTAGTAAGAGTGAAAAAGATGACATTGTCGAAGATGCCCTGCAACAGGTACTACTCTGGGATAAGGTAAAAGATCGTCTAAACGATAAGGCAACCGAGCTATCCCTGGAGGAGCAGCAAAAACTCTGCATCGCCCGCCTGCTACCGGTCAAGCCGAAGCTGCTACTGATGGATGAGCCCTGCTCCGCCCTCGATCCAAAGGGTACCGAAGCGGTAGAAGAGCTAATCTGGAAGCTGCGGGGGAGATACACCATCCTCATAGTTACCCACAATATGGCGCAGGCTCGTCGCGCCAGTGAACAGTGTGTATTTATGCTTATGGGTAAGGTTGTTGAGCACAGCTCCACCGAAGATATATTTGTCACCCCAAAAGAGCAGAAGACTGCAGATTATATCGAAGGGCGCTACGGCTAGCTCACCAGCATAAACTATCACGCACCGCCCCTCCCTACTGTACCAAACTAATTGTATATTGTATGAGACTCCACCTAGCGAGAGATAAGGGATATCTGTAGAGTATTATCCCATGCATGCCAAACTACTCATTGTAGATGATGAACCGGCCATCCGGGAGATGCTAAGCTTCCAGCTTGGACGGCTCGGCTTTAACTGCTATATGGCTGCCGATGCGGCTGAAGCAGCAACCATAATCACCAAGCAGCACCCCGATCTAATCCTGCTCGACTGGATGATGCCGCATAAATCAGGTATTGAGTTTGCCAAAGAGCTACGAAAATCCGCACACACCCGCAAGATCCCCATAATCCTGCTAACCGCCCGCGATGCCGAGAGTGACAAAATCACCGGACTGGATGTAGGAGCCGATGACTACATCACCAAACCGTTCTCATCTAAAGAGCTACTGGCACGGATCAAAGCTGTGCTGCGTCGTAGTGCCCCCGACAAAACTTTAGAGCAGGTAGAGCTAGCTGGGCTACGGATTGATCCAGCTCGATGGGAGCTACATGCAGGAGAGCAAGAGCTGCATCTGGGGCCGACAGAGTTCCGTCTGCTGCTGCTATTGATGACTCACCCACAACGAGTATTCAGCCGCCAAAGCATCCTTGATGCCATCTGGGGCAACGATGCCTATATCGAGGAGCGCACAGTAGATGTCCATATACGCCGCCTACGCAAGACACTTGCCCCCAGCGGCCATGACCAGATGATCAAAACCGTACGCAGTGCAGGATACCGCCTGACACCATGAAACCGCACCCCTGGCTACCAGAACTTATCAAGCTATCTATCCTTCTGTCGGTAGCTATGGTGGCCGGACTACTATTGGGAGAGCCGTGGCTAGGTCTGGCCATCGGCCTAGCCATCGCGCTCAGCTGGCACACCTATCAGGCACTCCACCTGCTTGCCATCTTAAACAGCAAAAAACCACACCTCGCCACACCAGCTCACTCTGGACTATGGCAGGCGTTGACAGAGAAGATGCTACTGCTCCATAAACAGAGTAGAAAACAGAAGAAGATGACTTCACGTTTTCTACAACGCTTACGTGATGCTAGCCAAGCTATGCCTGATGCAATCATCCTGTTGGGAGATGACAACCGCATAGAGTTCTCCAACCAGGCCGCATACAGATTACTTAACATCCATTGGCCTGATGCCAAGGGCAAAAAACTATCTAAGCTTATCGCACTACCGGAGCTTGGGCGTTACCTGAAAAATGAGAAGCGCAGTGAGCCACTGGAATTTACACCGCCCGCCAATAGATCACTGCGGTTAGCTATAAGCAGCACCAAATTCGGTAAAAAACGTTACCAGCGGCTGGTGGTAGTACGCGATATCACCAAAATACACCACCTCGATAATACCAGGCGTGACTTTGTAGCCAATGCATCGCATGAGTTACGCACCCCTCTAACTGTGATTCATGGGTATCTGGAGGCGCTGAGCGAGGAGAGTGTCACGCCAGAGAGGATAAAACAGCCACTCCAGCTAATGTTACAGCAGACCCAGCGTATGCAGGGTGTCATCACCGACCTGCTCACCCTATCCCGCCTGGAGACCGACCCATCAAGTCCAGATCGACATCCACTAAATATACCACGGCTACTTCGCGAGATAATCGACAGCGCCCAGAGCGTAGCCGCCAAGAGTCAACACCAGATCTATAGCGAGATAGATGACAACCTCTGGCTAAAGGGAACCGCAGAAGAGATACAGAGTATTGCAAGCAACCTGCTATTCAATGCCATTCAGCACACCCCGAATGGAACCGATATCCGGGTGCAGTGGCAACAGAGAGAGCGCCACCCTCTCCTCAGCATACAGGATAGTGCTGGCAATATAGACGAGCGCCACATTCCCCGTCTAACAGAACGTTTCTACCGGGTAGACAGTGCCCGTTCCCGTGAGACCGGAGGTACAGGCCTAGGGCTCGCCATAGTCAAACAGGTAATGCTACGTTATGGTGGCGATCTCTATATACATAGTGAACCCGGTGTCAGCACCACCTTCAACTGCAACTTCCCCTCCTCCTTGGCGCTCCATCCAGATAGAGTATAGAGAGGCTGGACGCGCTATACCCAAGACCACACAGTCAGCAACCAGCCAGATGTGACAGCTTATTGACAATGGGGTAGAATCATAAGAATACCCCTTCTACTAGCAGACAATAGTAATCCAAACTAATGAAAAAAATAATTTGGGAAGATGAGTTCAGCGTTGGTGTTAAGGCACTCGATCAACAGCACCAACAGATTATCGAAGTCATCAACTCGTTGATTGACAAACCCCGCATTTTTCTTAGGTTTAAGAATGTTTCGTCAGCGCTAATGGAGCTTACGAATTATGTCTCTGAACATTTCCTGCTGGAAGAGCGCCTGCTGCAAGAAAATGGATACCCGGATCTGCTTAACCATTCAAAAAAACATACTACTTACAGCCAACAGATCGCACATTTTTACAAGCAATCAAGGGACGGAAAAAGTGAAGTCCCACATGAATTATTAGGTTTTCTAACCGACTGGTGGATTAACCACATTCTGCACGAAGATATGCAATACAGAGCATTCTTTGAAGAGAAAGGTATTAAATAATTCCGCGCAAAAAGTCAATCAACTCAAGCTCTATTGATCTCTTTATAATCACAAATATACTCTAAAAACAGATCAAGCATGATCCCTTGGTTCAGTATCTATTTCACTCCATCCAGACAGAGCATAGAGAGAGTTGGCGCGTCTTTTGCTATATTCTAAGCAAGAGAGTCAAAACTTGGTTAATGTCATTTATTTGGCGCGCACAGGAGCGTATCTATGTCTACAACAATCACCAGCGACAATATATTGTCACCCAACGA
>CBFDBF010000053.1:0-8228 GCA_965602975.1 uncultured Gammaproteobacteria bacterium
TAATCTTGCCATAGCGTTTGCGTTTAGCGGCGTAGGTCATGGTCAACGTCTGCTGCGCTCGGGTTATCCCAACATAGGCTAGTCGACGCTCCTCTTCTATGGTCTCCGCTTCGATACTGTTGCGGTGGGGTAGTAGCTCCTCCTCCATCCCGGTGAGAAAGACGTGGGGGAACTCCAAACCCTTGGCAGCATGCAGGGTCATGAGGTGTACCCGTCCCTCTGTCTCATCCTCTTGCCGCTGCTCCAGCAGATCCTGCAGGGCGAGGTGGCCGATGATCTCCACCAGATTTTCATCTTCCATCACTCCACGGTGGAGGCGCTCAATCCACTCTACCAGGCTGTTGATATTCTCAATGCGATATTCAGCCGCCGCCGGGGTGGAGCTCTGCGCATGTAGCCAGTCAGAGTAGTCGACATCTTTTAATAGTTGGCGCACGGTCTCTACCGGGTGATCCTCCTCTGCTCGGCGGCAGAACTCCTGAACCCAACTGGCGAACTGGCGCAATCTTTCTAGAGGTCGGCCGCTGATGCTCTGCTCTAGCCCCAGCTCATCGCAGGCTGCTAGTAGACTGATGTGGCGATTAGCGGTGTAGCCGCCGAGCCGTTCCAAAGTGGTCGCCCCAATCTCCCGACGCGGGGTATTGATGATGCGCAGAAAGGCAGCGTCATCATCTGGGTTGGCTAGCAGGCGCAGGTAGGCCATGACATCCTTGATCTCAGTGCGGGCGAAAAAAGAGGTGCCGCCGCTGAGAAAGTAGGGGATATCGTGCTGCCTGAGGGCGGTCTCAAACAGTCGTGCCTGATGGTTGCCACGATAGAGTATGGCAAAATCTGCTGGGTTAGTGTTGTGTAGCAGGCGCTTCTGCAGGATCTCTGAGACCACCAGTTCAGCCTCATGTGTCTCACTGTCGCACTCGATGGCTCGCAGCATCTCACCATCTCCTAGATCACTCCAGAGACGTTTCTCGAATAGATGCTCATTGTTGCTGATAAGCTGGTTGGCGGCTCGCAGGATGCGGCTGCTGGAGCGGTAGTTCTGCTCCAGCTTGATTATTTTGAGCTGAGGGAAGTCCACCTGTAGCTGGTTGAGATTCTCTGGCCGTGCCCCACGCCAAGCGTAGATCGACTGGTCATCATCGCCCACTACAGTAAGGGCTTGGCGTATTTTAACTAGCTGCTTTACTAGCTCATACTGGCTGCTGTTGGTGTCCTGGTACTCGTCTACCAGCAGATAGCGGATGCGGTTTTGCCAGCGATCCAATACCTCTGGATGTTGCCTGAATAGCTGTACCGGCAGCATTATAAGATCATCAAAATCGACTGCATTGTAGGCGCTTAGGGTGCGTTGGTAGGCAGCGTATAGCAGGGCATTTCTGCTCTGTAGGCTATCCTCAGCCGTGGTCAGTGCCTGCTTTGGATCTAGCATCTCACTCTTCCAGTCAGAGATCTGCCAGCGGGCTGATGCTACCGCTTTATCATCTAGCTTCTCCTTGCGCAGCAGCTCTTTTAGCAGATTTTCACTATCCTGTGCATCAAAGATGGAGAAGCCCGGTTTAAACCCAAGGGTCTCTATCTCCTTGCGGATGATATTCAATCCGAGGGTGTGAAAGGTGGATATATTGATCCGGCCTATATTGCGCCCTTTGAGTAGCCGAGTGACCCGCTCGCGCATCTCGCGTGCCGCCTTATTGGTAAAGGTGACGGCAGTGATATGGCGTGGTTCGATACCGACTTGATCTATTAAATGGGCAATCTTGCTGGTGATCACCCTGGTCTTTCCAGATCCGGCTCCGGCCAGAACCAGCAGGGGGTCGTCGGTGTAGTTTACAGCCTCTTGCTGTCTTGAATTTAGGGCTGCCATGGGGGTGATTACCGCTACTGCTGCAAAATGACTGCGTATTATGCTGGAGACCATGGTGGATTGCAGCTACTATCTATAACCTACGGGGTCTCTGATTAACCACTCCCCCTCCCCCTCCCCACCTCCCCCACTTGTGGGGGAGGGGTTAAACAGCATTAATCAGAGGTCCTCTAAATATTGGCGACCTATTTAGAGTGGTCACCATAAAGGCGCTATATTAAATGTGTTGTGTCAGGAGTTATGAAATATGAGCGAACAGGCCGGCGATATCCTTAACTCCCTGGGAAAAAAGGAGCATCGGATTCCACATGAGTCCTGGAAGATATTTCAGATCATGGCGGAATTTGTTAATGGCTTTGAGCAGCTCGCCCCTATCTGGCCAGCAGTCAGCATCTTTGGCTCGGCTCGTACTCCCGAGGATCACCCAAATTTCCTCAAGACGGAGGAGATCTCGCGGCTGCTCTCGGATAGTGGCTTTGCGGTTATCAGCGGTGGTGGTCCCGGTATCATGGAGGCGGCAAATAGGGGGGGGTATGCCGGTAAATCCCCCAGTATTGGGCTGAATATCCAGCTAGCGCATGAGCAGACCTCGAATGAATATCAGGATGTAGAGCTTAATTTCCGCCACTTTTTCTCGCGTAAAGTGATGTTTGTGAAGTACGCCTCGGCCTATGTAGTGATGCCGGGCGGGTTTGGCACTCTGGATGAGCTGGCTGAGATTTTGACCTTGGTGCAGACTGGCAAGACCCGCCGTATCCCGATCATACTGGTTAATGGTGAGTTCTGGCACGGGTTGTTGGAGTGGATGCGGGAGACGCTCTGTCGTGAGGGGACTATTAGTCCGGAGGATCTGGATCTGATAGAGATCTGCGAGGAGCCGCAGCAGGTAGTGGATGCCATCTTTGCCCACTATGAGAAGCGCGGCTTTGAGTTGTCGGCAGAAGAGAAGGAAAAAATGTTGGAACTATAATAGTATCTGCATATGTTCAAAGAATATTAAGGAAATGACATGCAAAAACCTCTATTTATCCTGAGCCTGCTGCTGGCAGTCCCGATGGCGCTGGCAGAAGATCTGACAGCCATCCCTGGTCCCCCTGAACTGCCGCCTCAGGTAGAGAGTGGTGAGGTGCTGGAGCCGGAGGTGACCATTGTTGAGACCGACAAGGGCACTGTCCATAAATATAGTATTAACGGCAAGGTATACATGGTTAAGGTGGTTCCTACATCTGGTGCCCCATACTATTTCATAGATAGTGATGGTGATGGTGAGCTAGATGCGCGGGCCGACGATATAACCGATGCCTCTATCCATCAATGGGAGATCCTTAGCTGGTAATAATAGAAAACCACTACTCTATGACAGTGGCGCTGATTGGCAGAGGATAATTCCCTCCCCACTAGTGGGAACGCCTGCAGGGAAGTAGGTGCTAGGGCAATGCAGGAGCAAGTGCTGAGGGTTAGGGAGGGGAGTAGAACAATTATGTTGATGTTTTTTAGACTCCCCCTCCTAGCCTCCCCCACTAGTGGGGGAGGTATGGTGGTGGTCTTTATTAGTAGTGGAGTTACCAGGACAGCAATAACTTTATGACTACAGACCAAACGCAACTATTCGGACTGCTGTTTTTTGTCTTTGTATTCCTGATATGGGGACGTTGGCGTTATGATCTGGTGGCCTTTGTTGCGCTGCTGGCGGCTCTATTGATGGGGGTGGTGCCGAAGGAGGAGGCCTTCTCTGGCTTTGGTCATCCAGCCACCGTTATCATCGCCTTGGTGCTGATCGTGAGTAAGGGGTTATCTAACTCTGGTGCTATTGAGCTGATCGCCAAACAGGTGAGCCGTTTTGCTACTTCGCTGCAGGGTCATATCGTCGCTATGTCCAGTATTGCTGCGGCACTCTCTGCGGTGATGAATAATGTCGCGGCACTGGCTATGTTGATGCCGGTAGATATTCAGGCCGCGATAAAGGCCAAGCGTAGCCCCTCCAAGACGTTGATGCCACTCTCCTTTGCCTCGATCCTGGGAGGTATGATCACCATGATCGGAACTCCACCTAACATAATTATTGCCGAGTTTAGGGCGGATGCGCTGGGGGAGGGGTTCAGTATGTTCGATTTTGCCCCGGTAGGGCTGGTGTGTGCCGTTGTTGGGGTGATATTTGTTGCCTCTATCGGTTGGCGGCTGCTGCCTAAGGATCGAATCAGCCAAGACTCCACCAAGGATCTATTGGATAGCAGTGGTTATATTGCCGAACTGCATGTGCCGGAAGAGTCTCCCGCCATTGGGCAGCGAGTGCGTGATCTGGATAGCGTGGCTGATGATAATGATGTAGCCGTTATTGGCCTGGTACGTCGGGGCAAGCGTCTACCTGGGCAGGCTCGTCTAGTCGATATTAGACAGGGTGACATTCTGGTAGTAGATGCAGGGTCGGAGGCGATGGACAGGTTTGTCGGTGCCATGAAATTGGACTACTCCAGCAAGGGCAAGGATACCAGCCCTATTAGTGATGCCGATATGGTGCTGTTAGAGGTGGTGGTGCCGGGAGACTCCAGGATAGTAGGGCGTACGGCACTATCGCTGCATCTACAGTATCGCCATGGGATCACCCTGCTGGGGGTCTCCAGGCAGGGTAAAAAATTCCGTGATCGGGTGCGTCATCTGGAGATTAAAGAGGGTGATGTGCTGCTGCTCTATGGTAGTAGTAGCATGTTGGAGGAGATCAACAACTGGCTGGGTACTCTCTCTCTCGCTGGGCGTAGTCTGGATCTGATTCAACGGCATAAGGCGTGGCTAGCGGTAGGGCTGTTTGCGGCGGCGATTGTGGCCGCCAGTTTTGGTTGGGTCTATCTGCCGGTGGCGTTGGCGATGGTGGTGGTCAGTTATGTCATGTTCAAGATTGTGCGGGCACGGCATGTTTATAACTCTATAGAGTGGTCGGTGATTGTGTTGTTGGGCTCGATGATACCGATAGGCGGTGCTCTGGAGTCGAGTGGTGGTAGCGCACTGATAGTCGATGCCATCACCAGCCTGTCAGCCGGTTACTCCCCGGTGGTGGTGTTGACGCTACTGATGGTGGTCACCATGACCCTGTCTGATGTAATGAACAATACGGCGACAGCGGTTATTGCTGCCCCGATTGCGGTCGATATTGCCAGTCGCCTCCAGGTCAGTCCAGATCCCTTCTTGATGACGGTAGCGGTGGCGGCATCCTGTGCTTTTCTCACCCCTATAGGGCATAAAAATAACACCCTTATTATGGGCCCCGGCGGCTACCGCTTTGGCGACTACTGGCGTATGGGGCTACCGCTGGAGATTCTGATTATAGTTGTCTCTATCCCAGCTATCCTCTGGTTCTGGCCGTTGTAGGGGAGCATACTGTCTCTGGAGTTTTCCGGCATGATCCGAATTGCACAATGCATTGATGCCCTCAATGAGAGGGTGGGGAGAGCGGTATCATGGCTCACCCTGTTTATGGTGCTGATTACCTTTGTTGTAGTGCTGTTGCGTTACGTCTTTGATCTGGGTTGGATTGCGCTGCAGGAGTCCGTCACCTATCTACATGCGATAGTGTTTCTGGGTGGGGCTGCCTTTACCCTGAAACATGAGGGACATGTGCGGGTAGATATTCTGCTGCGTAGACTCTCTCCTCGTGGGCAGGCCTGGGTTGATCTACTGGGAACTATGCTGCTGTTGTTGCCGGTCTGTGGTTTTATCACCTGGATAAGTTGGGACTATGTCCTACAGTCGTGGGTTATCTATGAGGGCTCTGGAGAGACCGGAGGGGTGCCAGCGGTATATCTGTTGAAGAGTATGATCCTGGTGATGTCTGTATTGTTGCTGTTACAGGGTGTGGCCATTGCTATACGCCGTCTGCTCTATCTTCGTGGGGTGGTCGATTCCACAGAGGTGGGGGAGTGGTGATGGCGGAGTATATCCCTCTCTTTATGTTTCTGGCGGTATGTCTGGTGCTATTGATGGGCTATCCGGTCGCCATCTCTCTGGCCGGTACGGCGCTACTATTTGCCTGGGTTGGTGGTGTTAGTGGCCATTTTGATGCTGCCTTCTTGCAGGCATTTCCCAATCGGCTCTATGGCATCATGAGTAATCAGATCTTGATTGCGGTGCCGCTGTTTGTCTTTATGGGGGTGATGCTGGAGCGCTCTAAGGTGGCTGAGAGCCTGCTGGATACTATGGCGTCTCTGTTTGGATCTCTGCGTGGTGGTCTAGGCATCTCGGTCACTCTGGTCGGGATGTTACTGGCCGCCAGCACTGGCATCGTTGGAGCCACGGTGGTGACTATGGGGCTGTTATCACTGCCCACCATGCTGCGGCGTAACTACGATCCGGCGGTCGCTGCTGGAACCATCTGTGCCTCCGGTACCCTGGGGCAGATTATCCCACCCTCTATCGTGTTGGTACTGTTGGGTGATGTCCTCTCTGCTGCCTATCAGCAGGCGCAGCTCGATATGGGTATATGGCAGCCGGATACCGTCTCTGTAGGTGATCTGTTTGTCGGCGCGCTGATTCCAGGTCTGATTCTGGTGAGTTTTTACCTGCTATATATAGTTGGAATTGCGCTGCTGCGTCCGGCTGCGGTACCGGCAATTCCAGAGGCGGAACGTGGTGGGCAGGGGGTCATGCTGTGGTTGCGGGTGCTCAAGGTATTGTTGCCACCACTGCTGCTGATCATGGCGGTGCTTGGCTCTATTCTCGGCGGTTTTGCCACTCCAACTGAGGCGGCAAGTGTTGGTGCGGTTGGGGCGATACTGCTGGCTCTGCTGCAGCGGCAGCTCAACCTGGATATCATGAAAGAGGTAATGCGCAGCACCACTATGGTTACCAGCATGGTGTTTTTGATCTTGATTGGAGCCTCGGTATTCTCTCTGGTGTTCCGTGGTTTTGGTGGAGATGATCTGGTTGCTTCTCTACTGACCGATCTGCCAGGTGGGGTGTTTGGCGCTGTTCTGGTGGTTATGCTGGTGATGTTTCTGCTTGGTTTTATCCTCGATTTTATCGAGATCACTTTTGTTGTAGTACCGATCGTTGGGCCGATTCTGCTGGCCATGGGGCTTGATCCGGTCTGGCTAGGAATCATGATCGCGATTAACCTGCAGACCTCTTTTCTAACCCCGCCATTTGGCTTTGCCCTCTTCTATCTGCGTGGTGTTGCCCCACCAGAGGTGACTACCATGCAGATTTACCGTGGAGTCACCCCGTTTATCATCATCCAGCTTATTATGTTAGGGCTGCTTGCCTGGCAGCCACAACTTGCAACTTGGCTACCAGGGGTAGTGTATGGTGGTTGAGGTTTTTCAATATCTCAAAAATAGTATTGGTTATTGCCTGCATTCAACTCAGTAGTGCAACTCAACTTTTCCGCAAATGGTGGAGAATTAATCAAACTTCTCTAAGATGTTCTAATATTATGGGGTAGTTACTTTTGGCCAAGGAGCCTCTGATTGATACCGTTTAGCCCCTCCCTCACAAGTGGGTTAGGCGGGGAGGGGGAGTCAAAACAGTGCTTTACCCCTCATACTAACCTCCCCTGCAAGTGGGAGAGTAGTTAAGCAGATGTTACTTAGGTTTATAAGACGGTTCTGGATAATAACTTATGGCAGCAATTAGTAGATATTTGATTGGAGTGTTGTGCTGTTGCGTGCTGTTGACTGCATGTAGCGAGTCCGACGATGCGGCAGCAATTAAGACATTGGTTGAGAGTGGAGCAGAGTTAGCGGAGCAGAAAAGTATCAGTGATATGATGAAGCTGACCACAGAGGATTTTGTTGCCGTACCGGGGCAGCAAGACAGAAGAGTGGTCAAGAGGATTCTGTTTGCAGCATTCGCTCACTATAGAAATTTTACGATCCACTATCCATCGTTCAAGATCGAGATAGCGGACGATGGCATCAGTGCAGTTGTGGCACTCCCTTTCGCAATTGTACGTAAAGAGCATGAGTTGCCTGGATTGGAGGGTGTCTACAATGACCCACAAGAGTGGGTAGAGGCGGCTGGAGAGAAGGCCGATCTCTATCACCTCACGATGCTGCTGCGTAAGCAGGATGGGGAGTGGCTCGTTGCGCAGGCTGAGCTGCGCAGTTATCATCGATCCCGCTTCCCAGCTAAATAGAGCTGTCGCTATTTTTTAATCATGTACATAAATAGCGGGGAGATCGCCTATCTGCACCTGACCAATAGAGTAATTATATGAAGATACTTATACGCAACATCGCCCGTACCACCACGGATGCCACCATACGTGAAATGTTCGAAGCCCATGGAAGAGTGCAGTCCTGCACTCTGGTAATGGATAAAAAGAGTGGCACATCCAAAGGCTTTGGTTTTGTCGAGATGCCCAAGCCAGGAGAGGCTA
>CBFDBF010000054.1:0-8083 GCA_965602975.1 uncultured Gammaproteobacteria bacterium
ATCCAGTGTCTGGTCGATGGCGTTGATGACAACAAAATCGTTGCCTAAACCGTGCATCTTAGTGAATTGCAACTCCATACCGACAGATAGGCTAAAGCCGGTCAGCCTCTTCCTGTTTGGAGCCATCCCCAGGCCGGTATAGATCGCCCTTCTGCCCACAGGCCGAGAGCAGACCGATAATAAGCAACAGCACTATAAGCGTTAAAGGCAGGATACGGCGGTAAACAGGCATTACGGTTCTCTCCATTATTGAGTGGGCAGTGCCAAAGATTACTCCTCTGCCAATATATCGGCAAGCGCCCGATTAAAGCGGGTCTCTACCCGTTTCTTAAAGTTGAGCAGCTCAATAGTGGTCCAGCCCTGTTGCGGTGCAGAGCCGGATAGCTCTAGACTGGTCAAATAGATAGGATAGACCTCACCGACGCTACGCTGATTATAGATATATCGGGCCACCTCATGGAAAGTCTCAGCCCCATACTCGATAGAGATAAACTCTCGGTTACCACTAATCAACAGATAGGGCGCACTACTCAACTCCAGCCCCTCGCTAATCAGACATAGATCTAGATACTCCTCACCTATACGACGACGCTGTATGGCCCGTTTGGTCACCTTCCAGGCACCATCTCGGCCCCGGGTTATCCGGTAGTACTCCGGCTGCTCTAGCATCTGCTGCTGATCATACTGCTCTGATCGCAGGCCACGCAGCATCATAAGTTCATTGAAAAACAGCTGCTGCTGATCCAGCATCTGACGCTCACTGCTACCGGAGACCTTCTGTCGAAACAGCGCCCCATACTCATCCAGGACATAGAGTGAGATATTCCCACTGAAACAGCGATAAAATAGCTGTATCTTACCCTGCTGATTATACTGGAAGATGGTATGCAGCGGGGTATCATCCAAGGTCTCACAATCCATTACCAGAGGACGAAAGTGATTTCCAGCCCGCCCTAACTCATCGGCCAAATCATCTATAGATGGAAGTGAGAGTGCGACAAACCCATGTCCCTCTTTCTGTACCAGATAGAACCCTTCCCCCACCTGATAGACGTAGCGACTATCCGGCCCCTCCCCCTCCGGCCCAAAACTGTGGCACATGTCATTACACAGTTTTGCCACCCGCTGTGCCGTGGTGGTTGCCCTAATAGATGAGAAGCCATAGGCCTCTACTGTGGACGGTACCGCATCTGGACGGTTGAACAGAGTCATCTGTAGATAGTGGCAAAGGTAGTCCGCCAACCCCTCAACCCCTATATGCCGAGTTATCAACACCTCTCCCCAACTAGTCTCTAGTAGCGCCTCTACACTCTCAACCATGCAGCTACGGGCTGAACCAAAGCTTAGAGGGTTACTGCGACTACTGGTCAACTGTTTACCCACCTTAGAGAGGGGCTCCATAGGATCTATGCCAGTATTTACGAACAGGGTACAAGAGACCGCATATGCAGGCTTGGATAACACCTTCATCCCGATACTGCGCAACCTACCAAAAGGGTGGTGGTAACGCAGGGCATTAAGCAGGGCATGAATCTCTCTGGGACTTACCGGCACATTATCTGGAAATAGCGCCACCACCGTCTCCCGCCCGACAATACCGTTGAGATGAATCCAGCAGAGCATCTCGATCAGGCTATTGGTGGTTTTAACTGAATGGGTGCTGGCCGCCGCCTTCGCCTTAACCTCCCCCTGAAACAGCAACCAGCACTCCTCACCAGCGCTATTGTGCTTAAAGTGAAGCGATACATACGGCTCTGTAAGATTATCCGAGATCCCCGGATTGATGCTATCTATCTTCCCCGGCTGCCTCTCCAGAGCAGTATAGAGTTTGCGCCCTAACAGGTTCAGCTCCTCCGGGTCGATCTGACCAGAGGAGGCGTAGGCACGAGAGAATTCAGTCAAGACCCGATACCCATTAGTCAGCTCACGCACCAGTGTAGCCCGCTCCCGGAGAACTCGGTCGATCTTCCACTTGCGACGACTATCCTGCAGGATCAATTTAGCTCTGTCCCAACCCCACTCATCCGTCATGGAGCGCAACAGCACCCGCTGCCACTTCTCCTCTTTACGCCGGTTTGGGTGGCTAAGCTGCTGTTCCGATTTAAAATAGAAGCAGCGACGAGCTAACTCTAGACGCTCTGTCTGCCCTCTCGCCAGAAGATACTGCTCTACTCGACGATAGAGCAGCAGATATGGGTCTAACTCATCGATACTCAAGTTGCCGCTATAGAGCGCCTCTTTGGTGTTCTGACAGAGCCAACGAATAGAGGGATAATCGCGGGAGTATGCCTCAATCAACAACAGCTTAAGCATCGCCTTGTAGGGTGACTCGATCCCCTTATATAACTGCCAGTGTGCGGCCCCAAAAAACTCATCTGCCGGGGTGTCCTCCTCCAGCCCTCCAAAATCGATACAGTCACGTCCATCAACGAAACGTTTACGCAACAGCATCGCCACATATTTATTGTAATTACCCTCCTCTTCCGGTGGCACCAGCCACCATATAGGGTAGCGCCCCGCCAACAAAATACCGGTACGATAGAACTCCTCCAGCAGCAGATGTCGCTGGGTCGATCCGCTACTCTCATGCGAAAGAGTCTCCCGATCACCACAGCGAAAGGCCTCTGGATCCATTACAAATATATGCACCTCAAGGTTTAGCTCCCCTCCCCACGCCTCTAGCGCATCTGCCTTACGCCGCAAATCGACAATCTGCTCGGAAGAGAGATTACTGGCATGGCAGAGCCAGACATCTATATCACTACCTGAGGTGTGGGCGATACTGCCGATACTACCCATCAGATAGATTCCCTGAATTGGGTAGCGGCGTAGCGCCCGTTTCTTATAGGAGAAGCTGCTGCTAATTTTGCACGCTATCTCCATCACTGTTTTCGAGGGGGAGAAATCAGCAATACCAGCTGTAACATCACTCCCAATAAAGGCTGGTAGCGACGGGTGATTAAGATGACATATTAGTGGCAACAGACTGAGGTAATCCTGCTGGCGTGGAGTTAGCTCTCCAGTAATCCGACGCAGCCGCTCACGCTGTAGCCCGCGAAAACGACGCTGCACCAGCCGCAACTCTTTGCGCCCGATGCCTGTACTAAAATCAACCGCTCTAGCCATAGTTATCTACGCATTAACAGCAGCCGTCTTCTCCCTAGCAAGCGTCTCCGTCGCCCGCTGTAGTAACAGCCGCACGTCATCGCCCTTTTGCCACTCAGCCAGGCCAACATATAGCAGAACATGACCTCTGCTGAACTGTGTAGAGAGTGCAGAATCACTAAACCCCTGACGAATTTTTTGTAGTAGGCACTGCCCATCCTCAATCGAAGTCTCAGGCAGCACCAACACAAACTGCCGCTTCTCCCAACGGGCGATCAGATCAACCCAGCGCAGACTCTCACTAAGAAAGCGACTTACCGCCAGAATCACCTCATCATCTGGCTCGATATCTAAACCATCCATCCCCACCTCCACCACCACTATACTGAGTGGATTATGGTAACGTCGACTGCGGGTAACCTGGGTCTCAAGTGCTCGCATCAAGGCGCGGTAGTTGGCTGTACCGGTAAGTCTGTCGGTAATGGATAGCTCATCCACCTGCTGCCGCAGGAGGCGGTTCTCCTCTCGAAGTAGCTCCAACTCGTCACTATTGGTCATTAAAGGGGTTCCTTAAACTTATTATCTCAGGGCAATTTAGCGGCAGCTAAAGAGTAAACTTTACCTGTTATTCTTGGGGAACCTCTGGTTAACTCCTCTCCTTACTTGCGGGGGACGCCTAGGTTAGGATGGGGGGCAAATCACTATTTTTACTCCCCATCCCCCACTTTTAGAGGAGTGGCTAGACGGTATTAGCCAGAGACTCCTTAGTTAGAGTGGTTCGGATTGAATTCCTACTTTACAGGTCGATACTACTCAACAAGCAGCTTAACACCACGTTCGACAGCTGCTCGCACCTGCTCTGGGGCGGTACCACCAATATGGTTACGCGCAGCGACCGAACCTTCCAGTGTCAACACCGCAAACAGATCCTCATTGATCCGATCAGAGAGCGCCTGTAGCTCGCTCAACTGCAGCTCATCCAGACCGCAGCCACGCTTCTCACACAGTGCAACTGCTCTGCCCACTATCTCATGCGCGTCCCGAAAAGGAACCCCTTGGCGTACCAGATAGTCCGCCATATCAGTAGCGGTAGAGAAGCCCTGCGCCGCCGCATCTCGCATGTTTTTACGCTGACAGCTGATGGCAGGGATCATAGCAGCAAAGATCTTAAGTGACCCCTTGAGGGTATCGACTGTATCAAACAGCGGCTCTTTATCCTCCTGATTATCCTTGTTGTAGGCCAGTGGCTGCCCCTTCATTAGAGTAAGTAGCGCCATGAGATGGCCGAATATTCGTCCACTCTTGCCCCGAATCAGCTCTGGAACATCCGGGTTTTTCTTCTGCGGCATAATCGAAGAGCCGGTACAGAAGCTGTCAGACAGTTCGATAAAGCTGAATTGAGTAGATGACCAGAGGATCAGCTCTTCGGAGAAACGCGACAGATGCACCATTACAATCGCTGCCGCTGCGCTAAACTCTATTATGAAGTCACGATCACTGACCCCATCCAGGGAGTTGTCGCAGGGGCGGTCAAACCCTAAAAGTTTTGCGGTAACGGAACGATCTATGGGGTAAGTGGTACCGGCCAGGGCAGCAGAGCCGAGTGGCATCACATTAAGCCGCCGACTACAATCGGCCAGCCGCTCCCGATCGCGCTGCAGCATCTCGAACCAAGCCATCATGTGGTGGCCAAAGGTGACCGGTTGCGCAGTCTGCAGGTGGGTAAAACCAGGCATGATGGTCTCTGCCTCCTGCCTGGCTATATCCAGCAGAGCCTGTTGCAGATGTGCAATTGCGGCGCGTATAGTAGTGATCTCGGCACGCAGATATAGCCGGATATCGGTAGCAACTTGATCGTTACGGGAGCGTCCCGTATGCAGTTTTTTACCTGCATCACCAATAGCAGTGGTCAGTGCAGACTCGATATTCATATGCACATCTTCGAGCTCTACCGACCACTCAAACTGGCCGCTTTCGATCTGCTGCTCGACCTGTTGCAGCCCGGACAGTATCTGCTGGCACTCATCAGCAGTGATGATTCCCTGCTGCGCCAACATGGTAGCATGCGCAATGGAGCCTTGGATGTCATACTTATAGAGTTGCTGGTCAAACTCTACCGATGCGGTAAAAGCCTCGACAAAGGCATCGGTAGGTTCATTGAAACGGCCAGACCAGAGTTTTTGACTGCTCATTGTCGCTACTTCCTGAGGTGATTCGGGTTGAAGTCAGATTATACCAGTATTGTATGGCGGTGAAAAAAGATGGATGACTTAACCAACAAAAGCATGACTAAAGAGAATAGACGGGAGTCATTTCTCCCCAACTTCGCTGCTATCTACAATGTTTTTGTGGTGGTGGTCACAGCCGAACTACTAGCCATAGTATTGGCCCTGGCAGACAGTGGAAACCTGAATGAGTTTATCCAAAACCTGAGCCTCTACTCCCTCTTTGTGCAGTGGATAGCGTTGGCTGGGAGTGGTCTGCTCTCTCTATTACGCTCCAGTAACAACGACTGGAGCGATCTGACAATAGGGCTTACATCCTGGACTATACTACTGCTGCTCACCCTGATCACCAGCTGGTTGGCCATCCAGTTTTTGGGGGCTCTATGGCAGCCTGGTGGCCAACTATTTTTTATCCTGCGCAACTTGGCAATATGCGCCATTGTGGCTGCACTAGTGCTGCGTTATCTATATCTCCAGTACGTATGGCGACTACAGGCAGTGGCCGAATCACAGGCGCGTTTTCAGGCACTACAATCACGCATTAGGCCCCATTTTCTGTTCAATAGCATGAACACCATAGCCAGCCTTACCCGCTCCGCTCCAGAGATGGCAGAGGAGGTAGTGCATAACCTCTCCGATCTATTCCGTGCCAACCTCTCTGACAGCAAGAACCTATCCACCCTCGGTGCAGAGCTGGCATTGGCGCGAGGCTATCTACAGATTGAGGGGCAGCGGCTGGGAAGTCGCCTATATGTGGAGTGGGACATAGAGGGGCTACCACAAGATGCAGTAATCCCTGCTCTGCTACTGCAACCACTGCTGGAAAATGCTGTCTACCATGGCGTTGAACCGGCCGTGGAGAGGGGGAGAATCACGATTGTCGGATGCTACCGACGTCTCAAGATAAACCTGAGCATCCGTAATACACTGCCGCCCAAGGAGAGCTCGCACCACCGTGAAGGCAATAGCATGGCACTGGAGAACATACGCCAGCGGCTACAGGCAGTCTTTGGTGAAGAGGCAGGGCTAAACATGAGCATGGTAGATGGAGAGTATCAAGTGCGTATATTCTTTCCACACCCTTGGAGCATGTGAGCATAGTTGATGAAAATACTGATAGTAGATGATGAAGAGTTGGCACGAGCCCATATAAATAGGCTGCTGGATGATATTGGCGCCCCCTATAAAACCATCGGTGAAGCGGTCAATGGAGATGAGGCGATACAGCTATGTAACAAGCTGGCCGTAGACCTGGTGCTACTGGATATCCGTATGCCGGGGATAGATGGGCTGACCACCGCTGCCCAGCTAGCCAAACTAGAGGTGCCACCAGCCGTAATTTTCACCACCGCCTACGATGAGCACGCACTAGAGGCCTTCAACCATAGCGCTATAGATTATCTACTCAAGCCGATCCGCCGCCAGCGTCTTGAGCAGGCTCTAGCCAGAGCCTCTAACCTAACCCGCCCTCAACTACAGACACTGCAACAGCTGCAGCAAGAGGCAGAACCAGACCATATAAACGTAAGTTACTGTGGCACCCTACGGCGTATTCCAGTGGCTGAAATCATCTGTTTTCGAGCCGAACATAAGTATGTGATAGCGCAACATGGTGACAGTGAGGTTCTGCTGGAGGAGTCACTAAAATCCCTGGAAAAGCGATTTAATGACCTCTTTATCCGGATCCACCGCAACGCCATAGTAGCCAAAAAAAGAGTGGTGGGGCTACACAAAAGCGGAGAGAGGGGCGCACTGGTACAGCTTGACGGATCCGAGCGGCAGCTTGAGGTGAGCCGCCGCCATATAGCTACCCTGCGGCGACTACTTAAAGGTAAGGATTAGGGGCTCTCTAGCTATGCCACAGAACAGAACAGCCGACTGCGACCTGAGCAATACAGGGGTACTGGTCACTCGACCAGAGCGGCAGTCCGCCCCTCTCTGTAAACGCATCACCGACCACGGCGGCCACGCCATCCCCCTGCCCGCCCTGGCTATCCATGGCCCCACTAGACCGCATGAAGCAGCGGAGGCAGTGGCACGCCTACAAGAGTTTGACCTGGTAATCTTTATCAGTCCCAATGCCGTGCGTTACGGCCTGCAACTACTGGCTGGGCAGAGGTGGCCGCAGCGAGTACAGATAGCCGCTGTCGGGCACGGTACAGCACTTACCCTTAAATCCCACAATCTCACTCCAACCATCCTGCCACTGAAGCGGTTTGACAGTGAGGCTCTATTGGCACTACCAGAACTACAACAGATGGCAGATAGATCTCTGCTCATAGTGCGTGGAAACGGTGGTCGTCCGCTACTGGGTGACACCCTACAGCAGCGCGGTGCGGTGGTGGAGTACGCCGAAGTCTATCGCCGAGAGTGTCCAGATATAGATACATCAGAGCTACTAAAGAGCTGGCCAGATACGGTGCATATCGTCACCGCAACCAGCAACGAGATACTTGATAACCTGTTAAAGCTAGTTGGTAAACAGGGCAGTGAACTGCTACGCAACACCCCTCTAATAGTGCTCAGCCAACGAATGCAACAACATGCCAAAGAGCTGGGATGGAGAGAGATAATTTTGGCCAAACAGGCTGGAGATGAGGCTATTGTAGCGGCCTTGTGCGAATGGAGAAGCGGCAATCCACAGTAACGGCTATTTTTTGTTACTATTGAGTGCACCTCTAATTCTGTTTTAGTATAGATGTGCTTGAGAAGTTCAAAAACAAGACGAAGATCGCAGCAAATAGCTGGCTATT
>CBFDBF010000055.1:0-8020 GCA_965602975.1 uncultured Gammaproteobacteria bacterium
GTCAACGTATGGATGCGGTGATGGCGCAGGAGGGGGTCACTGTCCACTATCCGCGTCCTGAATTCTGTACCGATAATGGTGCCATGATCGCTTATGCTGGTTGGCAGCGGTTGCGTGCTGGGCAGCAGGAGCCGCTACGGTTTGGGGCGAAACCGCGCTGGCCATTGGCGGAGTTGTCTCCGGTTTAGTGGAGTTAGTCCATTCTATATGAGCTGGAGGTTAGGAGAGAGAGTTTAAAAATAGCAAAATATCTGGTTTGACTCCCCACCCTGGCCCTCCCCATACATGGGGAGGGGATAGTATGATCTCCTCACCCACGAGTGGGGGACACCTATAGGGACATAGGTGGATGGCATTAGCTGGGAGCGGAAGCCTAGGTTGGGAGGGGGAGTAAAAATAGTGGCTCACTCCTCCATTGGCTCTGTAGGCTCAATTTTATTCTCTGACCCATCCAGCAATCGCTGGATATTCCCACGATGGCGCCAGAATAGGAGCAGGCTAACTGCCACCTGCATGCCGATTAGTTCGGGCGCGGGCCAGAAGATCCAGATGATTAGTGGTGCCAGAGCCATGGCGATTAGACCGGCGAGGGAGGAGATCTTGAGTGCTTTGGAGATAAACAGCCAGATCAGGATCACGCTGCCGCCGATCTGCCAGCCTAATCCCAACTGGGTGCCTATGGTGGTGGCTATCCCTTTGCCACCACGAAAGTGGAAAAATAGCGGATATAGGTGGCCCAGGATAGCGGCCAGAGCTACTCCAGCCAGATAGAGCGGCGCCAGCTCCAGCAGATTGGCTGCAAGTACCGGAATATACCCCTTGAGCATATCGCCTAGCAGGGTGACGGCAGCAGCTTTTTTGCCGCCGATACGCAGCACATTGGTCGCCCCCGGGTTGTTGGACCCGGTGGTGCGTGGGTCGGGCAGTCCCATCAGGCGGCAGACGATAATGGCGCTGGATAGAGAACCCAAGAGGTAGGCGGTGATAACCAGAGTGTATTCAATCATAGGTGGTATAGAGTAGTTTTCATGATTGGTCGATTTTCAGGGTTTAGTGCCCCTGTGGTCAAGAGTGTTTGTGCTTGTCGCACTCTATGTTTACCATTAGGGTCTGATCTGGTGGGTCTGTAGATCTGGCTTGAATGTTGGATTATACCTCTATTGTCGGGTTAAAACCCGACCTACTTATTAGATAAATTTGGTGCAGTTTATGGATATAGTGTTTTTACGTGAACTTAAGATTGAGACCGTTATCGGTATCTTTGACTGGGAGCGGGAGATCAAACAGACGGTGGTTTTAGACCTGGAGATGGGTGCCGACATAAGTCTGGCAGCGGCCAGTGATCAGATAGGTGACACCCTGGATTACAAAGCGGTATCCAAGCGGCTGATAGAGTTTGTCGAGGCGAGCGAGTTTCAACTGGTCGAGACCTTGGCAGAGCGCTGTACCGAGATCATCCTGCAGGAGTTCGCTGTGCCGTGGGTACGGCTTACCCTCAACAAGAGCGGTGCAATCCGTGGAGCGACCGGTGTCGGCGTGATAATCGAGCGGGGTGAACGGGGTTGAAGCGGCCGGTTAGAGCCTGGCTCAGTCTCGGCAGTAATCGCGACCGAGCAGAGAATATAGCGGGTGGTGTGCGTGCTCTACGGGCGGAGTTTGGTGATCTTATTATCTCCACAGTCTATGAAAGTGCTGCAGTTGGGTTTGATGGGGCACCATTCTATAACTTGGTAGTGGGTCTTGAGACTGAGCTGTCGATCAGCGCTGTTGTATCACGGCTACACGCCATTGAGGATGCACATGGGCGTATTCGGGGAGGAGCCAAATTTTCCCCCCGTACCTTGGATATAGATCTATTAACCTACGGTGACGCTGCAGTAGAGGAGGGTAGGATCAAGCTACCTCGTGCGGAGATCACCCACTACTCGTTTGTCCTGCGGCCACTCTCTGAGCTGGCCGGTGATGAGCTGCATCCACTGCTTGGCAAGAGTTATGCTGAGTTGTGGGGTGAGTTTGACCACTCCAGTCAGCCGTTGTGGGAGGTGGAGTTACTGCTGGACGCTGCGCCCTCCATCAACGGCGATGATCTGGCCGGTGATGTAGCCGGTACCCTGAGCCAGGAATAGCACAGTACGGGCGATATCAGCCGGCGTACCGGGGCGTTGTAGTGCTGTACGGGCTATGATCTGCTCTTTTTGCTGTTCATCTAATCCATCTTGTGGCCAGAGAATTGTCCCTGGAGCCACTCCGTTGACCCGCACCTCTGGCCCCAGCTCACGTGCTAGTGCCTTTACCATCATCGCATTGGCCGCCTTGGCCATGGAGTAGACTGGATAGCCCTGGAGTGGCCGTTCGGCGTGAATATCTACCAGATTAACTATAGAGCCACCTGCTGCCCGGAGCAGTGGTGCTGCCGCCTGAGCTAGAAAGAATGGAGCCTTCAAGTTGCTTCCCAGTAGGTCGTTCCACTGCTCCTCTGTGGTCTCGCCAACGGTTGTGGGATAGAAGCTGGAGGCGTTGTTTACCAGCAGGTCGAGCCGTCCCCGCCAAGCGTCAATCTGGGCTATCAGTTGGGGCAGTTCCGCACTGTTCAGTAGATCGGCCTGCAGCAGGAGAACCGAATCGGGGCGCTGCTGCTCTAGCTCACTCTGTAGCTTCTTTGCAGCGGTTTGAGAGCTGCGGTAGTGCAGCAGTAGATCCATACCCTCGTGGTGCAGGTGGCGGCAGATCTCTGCACCGATACGCTGGGCACCGCCGGTTACTAATGCAACGCGAGTGGCAGATTGGTTCGAAATAGATTCCACAGATACTCTCCAGTATTGGTAAACTTTAGGCAGGCTCTTATATGTTTGTCACTCCTGTTTAGGCGGGGATCCATGTGGTCGATCTCTCTGGATCCCGGTGCAGACCGGAATGAGTTACATTAGAGACTCCTTGAATCTAACTTTAACCTGAATCGGGCAGAAGAGGAAAACGGTGACTACAGCAACCACTGTTACAGAGCTACCGCAGCCAGACGCAGAGGCGCTCGCCCACAGTCAGCGGCTGCTCGCCGTAATCCGACAGGAGATAGAGCAGCAGGGCGGCAAGATTCCGTTCGATCGCTATATGGAGTTGGCTCTCTACGCCCCAGGTCTTGGTTACTATGCGGCTGGTGCCTACAAGTTTGGCGCGGCAGGAGATTTTATTACCGCCCCAGAGATATCCCCGATCTTTGGGCGCTGCCTCGCTCGACAGAGCGGCCAGATTTTAGAAGAGATAGGTGGCGGTGATCTGCTGGAGGTTGGAGCTGGGACTGGTCGTCTTGCCGTCGATCTGTTGGTTGAGCTGGAGCAGCAAGGGGGGCTGCCGCGGCGCTATCTGATTTTAGAGGTGAGCCCGGATCTACGCCAGCGGCAGTATCAGACCATACAGCAGCAGGCTCCCCATCTGCTGCCGTTGGTAGAGTGGTTGGATGCCCCCCCAGCTGCCGGTTTCTCCGGGGTGGTGCTGGCCAATGAGCTACTCGATGCCATGCCGGTGCAGCGCTTTCGGTTGGAGGAGAGTGCTGTTTTGGAGCAGTTTGTTGAGTGGCGTGGTGGGCAGCTGCACACCTCATGGAGAGAGCCGCAGGGCTCTTCTCTAGAGCAGGCGGTGGATGCTCTGGGGGTTGATCTGGCTGCAGGTTATGAGTCGGAGCTGAATCTGCGCGTTCCGGCATGGTTGCAGGATATGGGCGGCCGGTTACAGTCGGGTGCGCTGTTGCTGATAGATTATGGCCACTCCCGTGCAGAGTATTATCATCCGCAGCGTTCGACTGGAACCCTGATGTGCCACTACCGCCACCGAGCACACCACGACCCTCTGCTCTATCCGGGGCTGCAGGATATCACTGCCCATGTCGATTTTACCTCTATAGCAGAGGCGTCTCAGCGGTTGGGGTTGGAGGTGACCGGTTACACTACTCAGGCCAATTTTCTTATCGGCTCCGGTCTGGAGCAGATGGTGTCTGCGGTTGATCCAGAGGATACAACACAGTTTCTCGATATGATGCAGGGGGTAAAACGACTCACTCTGCCGACTGAGATGGGGGAGCGATTCAAGGTGCTGGCTCTGACCCGTGGGGTGGAGCAGCCGCTGATAGGATTTGAGGTGCAGGATTGGCGGGAGCGGTTATAGCTATTCTGAATATCCCCGTTTTACATCGCTAATCGCTCGTATCCTTGCCTGTTTTAGCCGCGTAACGATGTCCTCTCCTGCAGTTAACTCACCACTTAGCTTGCCTCCATCCACTGCCGCCGCTGCATCTCTTGCGGCGCGCATAAAATTGGCCTGAGGGTAGGGATGTGCCTCCATTCCGGGGCGACCCCGTACATCGGCACTACAGACGGCTATAAACTGCTCAAAACGCTCGGGACGGCGCAGGGCATCCATCCCCTGCAGAGTTTTCAGGATGGTGTCGGGGCGCATCTCCAGTGCCCGGTGGCAGTGTAGGTGGTAGCGGCAGGCGAGGATGGCCAGGTCGCGCCATTCGTTGGGGATGCGTAGTCGCTGAGCCAGAGCCTCTGCCAGCTTTACCCCGCGCTTTTCGTGTCCAATGTGGCGCGGCCATCTCTCCCTGGGTGTAGTGCCTTTGCCTAGATCATGTAGCAGGGCGGCAAACCGTACTAGCGGTTCACTGCTGAGGTGACACGCCTGCTCTAGTACCAACAGAGAGTGGATGCCGCTGTCGATCTCCGGGTGGTGCTGCTCTGGCTGCGGTACTCCGAACAGTCGATCCAACTCTGGCATAACCGGCGCCAATACCCCCATCTGCTGGAGTAGACGAAAGAACTCGGCAGGGTGATCATCCTCCAGGCTCTTGTTGATCTCGGCAAAAGCGCGTTCTGGCACCAGGGTGTTTAGCTCCCCGGAGGTGACCATCGTCTGCACCAGCTGCAGGGTCTCTGCGGCAATCTGGAAATCCAGATGGTGATAACGGGCGGCAAGACGTATTAGACGCAGCACCCGGATAGGGTCTTGCCTGAATGCCGGGGTGTGGCGGAGTATTTTTCGGTGTAGATCATCTTGGCCGCCACAGGGGTCAATTAGCTCGCCATCAGGTCCAATAGCTATAGCGTTAATGGTTAGATCGCGTCGTGCCAGATCCTGTTCGAGGGTGACATGTTCGCCCGAGTTGCCACGGGGCAGGGCATACTCCTCATGGCTCTCTGGATGGAGAAATACCGGAAAGTCTCTGCCTACCCGGCGGTAACCGAGCCGCTCAAGCTCCTCTGGTGAGCTCTCAATGACTAGCCAGTCTCGCTCCTTAACCGGGTGTCCCAGCAGTTGGTCGCGTACTGCTCCGCCGACAAGGTATATCTTCATTGGTCAAATGCTACACGGTTGTGCTAACTTTTGTCATCTGGGCTAGTGTAGGAGGTGGGTGCGGTGCCATATTCCATAAGCAGTTTCCATATCGATGGGATGATGATGCGTTTTAGCGCATTTATCCCACGGTTCTATAACCTATGCAAAAGCTTTGGTTTCAGGCCTGGACAGATGATGCCGTCACGGGCCTTCTGCTCCGATGAGAGTCAAGGCTTTCCTGTTATCCTGATAGCCAAACATTTTGGTACCTTCCCCTTCAACCATGGTCGGGTGGGGGGTATTGTCTCCACTGGTCGTAATGGTCCTCATTCCCATCACGGCAGGGATCTGGTGATCATCCAGGCGAGCCATGTGGGCTACGATCCAGATAGTAAAGAGTTTGGCAAATATCGCCGGCTGCAGACCGACCAACATGAACATACTGCCTCCTGTGGCAAGATTGCGCATGTCCTGGAGTGGTACCAGCAGGAGTACGATTTTGCCCAGAACAGTATATTCCTATCCCGCTTGGATGGAGAGGCAGTGCTAATTATTGACAACTATCTTTCGCGTCAGGATCGGACAGAGGGACTCTTGCTAAATCTGGACAAGTTGCTTGCACCGGAGCACCTGACAGGGGCTGAGCCGCTGCATATGTACAGCACGGCCAAGGCATACCGTCCGGCGCCAGCTCTGGTTGAGAGGTTTTCTGAGGATCTATGGCAGCCGGGCCGGGACAGCCCTATCGGAGACCGCCTTAGTGCCGACCTGTTCTCTTTCCGGCATGACAACGGCGCCATCCAGGACGAGCAACTCCATCTGGAACGGAACCTGGGGGAGGCGATTCCACGTATCATTACTTCACCCTATCCATCCCTTGCTGCGGCTCAGATCAATACCCAGGTTGAGTTTGACCACACATTTCGCGCTATCGTAAAGGAGCATAGTTATCAGGGGAGAAATCTGGCCTTTATCTCTGGGGTCAATATCGATATCTCGCCTAGTGAGGGGCAGATATTCCCTCTCACCAAGTTTATCCCCTGGGCCGCCTATATACAGACCGAAGATGGCCAACAGCTTATCCTGGAGCAGGCGGAGCTGGTCTCTCGGCTATCTGAGGAGAGTAGCGATAATCCGGATCAGATTGACCTGGAGGTGGCGATCGGATTGATGGAGCAGGTGGCCGAGGTCAGGGTTGAGTTGAATAATCCATAGATTTGCCTTCCTTATTTCTCCAGCATTCTGGTTATCTCCTCTGGAGGCACCGGCTTACTGAAAAGAAACCCCTGTGCCAGATCACACCCTTGTATGGCCAGTAACTGTAGCTGCTCTTTGGTCTCTACCCCTGTGGCTACTACCTTTACCTCCAGGTTATGAGCCATCGCAATTACTGCATTTACTAGCTCTTGATCGGCTTTATTGGCAGTGATACCACTGATAAAACTGCGGTCTATTTTGAGCACATCAAAAGGGTGATTGTGGAGATGGTTTAGGGATGAGTAGCCGGTACCAAAGTTATCCATAGCGATACTGATTCCAAGTCTGTGCAAGGCGGTTAGAGCATCTCTAATATGGTTATGACTGCTCATCAATACCCCCTCGGTAATCTCCAGCTCCAGCGATTTTGCGGTGATCCCGACCCACTCTATAATCTTCTTTATCTGGGCCACCAAATTGGGATCACGGAACTGGCGTGGCGATAGATTGACCGCTACAATAAAAGTATCTGTCTGTTGCTGTTGCCACTTGGCTGTCATCTCTAGTGCCTGCTCCAGCACAAAGTGCCCCATCGGTATGATCACTCCAGTCTGTTCGGCAATGGGGATAAACTCTGTAGGCATAACCTCGCCCAGTACGGGGTTGTGCCAGCGTAGCAGGGCCTCTACCCCGACTATCTTGTTACTATCGATCTCTATCTTTGGTTGGTAGTGTAGATAGAACTCATGGCGCTCCAAGGCGCCACGTATCTGCTCCTCTAGCAGCATCCGTCGGGCCACCCCGTGGTTCATCTCTGCGGTAAAGTAGGAGTAAGTGTTGCGCCCCTCCTCTTTGGAGTGGTACATGGCAGAGTCGGCGCTACGTAGGAGGTCTGATTGGGTCTTACCATCATATGGATAGATAGCTATACCGATACTGGCGGTGAGAATCAGTTCACGGCCATCCACCATGAATGGATCCCTAAGGATATCCAATATATTTTCTGCCACTGCGCTGGCATCAGTTGCCGTAGTGATTTTGCCCAACAGTATTATGAATTCATCCCCACCCAGTCGTCCTACTGTATCACCATCACGTATCTTGCTCCCCAGTCGTTGCGCTGTCTCTATCAGGAGCTTATCCCCAGTCTCATGCCCTAGTGAGTCATTGATCTTTTTGAAGTCATCCAGATCGAGAAACATGACCGCTACTTTCTCGCTGTTGCGGTGAGCCTCACCTATCAGTTGATTCAGGCGGTCTAGAGAGAGAAATCTATTTGGCAGGTTGGTCAGGGTATCAAAATGGGCCTGGTGCAGGATCTTTTTCTCTTGCGCTTTACGCTCGGTGATATCGATGAAGGTGACTACAGCACCAACCATTTTTCCGCTGCGGTATATGGGGTGGGACCAGTATTCGGTAGCAAAACTGCTGCCATCTGCGCGCCATAGTATGTCGCTATCAACATGGGATGGGTTGCCAGACAGTAGGACGTGAT
>CBFDBF010000056.1:0-7998 GCA_965602975.1 uncultured Gammaproteobacteria bacterium
ACTACCACCGCCCTGTAGACAGATGCGGCCACCACTATGCTCTACTGCATAACCAAACCCCTGCAACATGCGCTCAGTATGATCTCTGGTTGGGGCCGGCTCGGTGACGCAGGTCTGCCCATCGGCATACAACCCAGCGAGCAATAGGGATGATTTTACTTGGGCACTAGCTACCGGCATCTGATACTCAATGCCGCACAGATCCTCTCTACCCTTAATCTTCAGAGGAGCTGTCCCCTGCTCGGTGGCTCCGATCTCGGCCCCCATCAGAGCCAGCGGCTCAGTAACCCGACGCATTGGCCTTCCAGAGAGAGAGCCATCCCCAACCAGTGTCGTGCTAAACCGCTGCGCCGCCAACAGGCCAGAGAGGAGCCGCATAGAGGTTCCAGAATTACCTAGATCCAGTGCCGCTGTGGGCCGCTGTAGACCATACATGCCGACACCATGCACCACCACAATGCCACTATCTGGCCCCTCTATCTCAACCCCCATCTGACGAAAAGCGTTGAGAGTTGCAAGACTATCTTCGCCCTGCAAAAAGCCTCTTATACGAGTAACCCCTTCGGCCAGAGAACCAAGCATAATGGAGCGATGGGAGATAGATTTATCCCCCGGCAGACGTAAGCTCCCAGAGAGAGAGCCACTAGGCTGGGTAGTAAAGATCAGATTAGCTGGTGAAGACAAAGAGCACTCCGCACAGATGGGCTTACGGCAACCCCAAAAGAGAGCAATTCTAAAGCTTATTCCTCTAACTGTAAACCTAACCGACTGAAAAACAGAGGGTTATCCGCAGACAACCGGCAACATCAAAGCCCCATTGCGATTTATCTTTGAACTAAGAAGACTGTAGGGTGCCCCTATTGATTCTGTTTTAGCCTATAGGTGCTTGAGAAGCTCAAGAACAAGGCGAAGATTGCAGTAAATAGCCCAGCTATTTGCCAGATCTTAAACGTAGTTATTGAGCTTCTCAAGTGCATAGAGGCCAAACATGAATTGACAGGGGCACCCTTCACTGCAATCCTGCTGTATCGTCATTGACAAAAGAGAGCACCGGAACTAGAAAATGGAACTGCACGGCCTACTGATCTCTGACAAGCTTCTATGGATTATCAATATCCTCTACGGAGTAGTCCTTATCGCAGCCCTGCGTATGGCACCATGGCGCAGACTGCTACAAAATGAACAGCTACATCTATTTCTTGGCACCTCTGTAGTGCTGATTCTTCTCTGGCACGTCCGTGGCGCCGCCCTGGACGAGCTCTCCTTCCATTTTCTTGGGGTTACAACTGTCACCCTGATGTTTGGCTGGTCATTTGCAATTATCGGAACATCCCTGGCTCTAATCGGGGTAACTATAAATGGCAGTGCCGAATGGTCAATATTTGCCATTAATGAGCTTATAGTGGGCATTATTCCAGCCACTATTACCCAGATATCACTGGTACTGGTGCGCACCTATCTACCCAAAAATTTCTTTATATATGTGCTGGGAAATGGTTTCTTTACAGCATGGATAGCCACAACCATTGCCGGCTATACCGCTGCATGGATACTGGTCGGTAGTGGCACTACCTCCTATGAGCACCTATCCAATACAATTATCCCATTTTTCCCCCTTATATTTTTCCCTGAGGCCTTTATCAACAGCTGGGCAGTGACTATTCTGGTCTGTTATCGCCCCAACTGGATCCACTCATTTAGTGATGACCTCTATATCCAAGGCAAATAGGACCACCAGGCCATAATTTGAGAAGTAGTCCACATATATATGCGAAATATTGGGGGTAATAGATATTTATTTCCCATTTTAGTGGCTATAATGTCGCACTGGTCGGATTGTGTACTAGAGAATTACGATAGAAACTTCGCAGCAGAGCACCGACCTCTCTTCTGCTAAACCAATATAACTGATTAAAATTCAGAGAGGGTCATAATGAAAAAACTACTTACTATCGTCGCCGCTACTGCGGCCCTGACCGCATGTAGTGGGGAAGCTCCAGAACAGTCTGCTGCACCAGCTGCAGAGCCAACCGTTATAGAACAGGCTAAAGATGCAGCAGTCGAAATGGCTGCAGCCACCGGTGAGGCTGCTACAGAGGCTGGAGAAGCAGTAGCAGAGGGAGCTAGCGATGTCGCAGAGGCAACAACTGAAGCCGTAGCAGATGCTACTGAAGCAGTAGCAGAAGCAGCATCTGACGCAGTAGCAGATGCCACTACCACAGATGCAACAGAGATTACCGAAGCAGCAGCAGAGGCAACTGAAGCAGCAGCAGAGGCAACTGAGGCAGCAACTGAGGCAACTGAGGCAGCAGAAACAGCTACCGAAGTAGCAGAAGAGGCAACTGAGGCAGCAGAAGCAGCTACCGAAGACGCAGCAGAAGCAACTAAGGCAGCAGACAAGATGTTTAAGTAGCAGCTAGCTACCATAGCAACATAAAAAAGCCCGCCTCTTTTGGCGGGCTTTTTTTATTCCGTATCTACAGCAGCCCCATCTATATAACGGTCACGCGCCTGTTTGGCACGCTCAAATATCTCCAACAAATGCTCCCCATCGCCTCGGCTTATGGTCTCCGCCAACTCTGCCATCTCAACACTATAACGCTCCATTATCTTACTCAGTGCCTGCCGATTGGCAATACAGATATCCCGCCACATTAGAGGACTAGATGAGGCAATTCGAGTAAAATCACGAAAACCACCTGCCGCATAGCGAAATATCTCATCATTCCCCTGCATACGAGCAAGAGAATCCACTAAACTAAAGGCCAGCATATGCGGCAGATGAGAGGTGGCAGCCAGCACTTCATCATGATGCTCAACCGTCATTTTGGTCACCTCTGCCCCACACAGACTCCACATAGCCTCAACTCTCTCTATCGCCTCGGCAGCGGTCTCTGCAACTGGAGTAAGGATAGTACGGCGGTTATTAAACAGCCCGGCAAAGGAGGCCTCAACACCACTGTTTTCTGTGCCAGCTATGGGGTGTCCAGGAACAAAACCGGTCATTGAATCTCCAAAAATGGCGCGGCAATCTGCTACCACACTCCCCTTGGCACTACCCCCATCGGTAATAGTTACACCCGCATCCAGATGGCCCTGCATCGCCTCAAACGTACCTCTCATAGCACCTAAAGGCACCGCCAGAAAGACCATGTCAGCCCCAGCAACTGCCGTGGCAACGGAGTGGCTGTAACGGTCGATAACCCCAAGCTCAACCGCCCTCTCCAGGTTCTCTCTGCTACGACCACAGCCGACGATCTCACCGACCTCTCCAGCCTCGCGCAGGGCACGAGCTAACGATCCACCGATAAGGCCAACTCCAATAACAGCTAGCCGTCTGATCATCATCTGTCCAACACCTCTTGCAACGCCCCTAGCAGTCGACTGTTCTCCTCTGCCAGACCGATAGATACCCGCAGATGGTTAGGGAGGCCGTAGTTAGCGACCGGCCTGATAATACATCCTCTAGATAGTAGCTCACGGTCAACATCTACCCCAGAGCGCCCCGTATCTACACATATAAAGTTCCCAACCGAGGGGATATACTCTAAACGCATAGCCCTAAAGCCCGCCACCAACTGCTCCATACCAGTTTTGTTCATAGCCACACTTTTATCTATAAAATCCCTATCCTTTAAAGCAGCAGTAGCTGCCGCCAAGGCGATGGCATTGACATTAAACGGCTGGCGCACCCGATTTAGCAGGTCGGCAACATCCGGATGCGATAGCGCATACCCCACACGAAGTCCTGCCAGACCATAGGCCTTGGAGAAAGTGCGAGTAACAATTAGATTAGGAAACTCATCCAGCCAGCGGGATGCATCAGGATACTCCGGCTCACTGACATACTCTATATAGGCCTCATCTACTACCACCACAGCATCTTGCGGTACCGCGGAGATAAAACCATGCAGTTCACCCGATTGCAGCCAACTGCCGGTTGGATTATTGGGATTGGCGATCCATATGACTCTGGTCTTGTCACTGATGAGCGCAGCCATAGCATCCAAATCGTGGCCATACTCATTGGCCGCTGCCACCTTTATCTCAGCCCCAGCCGCTTGGCTGCTAATCGGATAGACTGCAAAGGCGTGCTGCGAAAACAGCGACTCATAACCGGGAGCCAGAAAGACTCTGGCGACCATATCCAGCACATCATTCGAGCCGTTACCTAAGGTAATACGGTCACTATCAATACCGTGTCGGTCTGACAATAGAGCGCGCAGGGCAAAACCGCCGCCATCAGGGTAGCGCGCTACCTCTGCCAACTCTCGCTCTGCTGCTGCACGAGCCAGCTCACTACAACCTAGTGGATTTTCGTTAGAGGCGAGCTTAATCGAGTCGCTAATACCCAACTCCCGCTCTAGCTCGGAGATCGGCCTACCCGGAACATAAGGGTTCAAACTGGGAATACCAGGTGATGCAATCTGTAAAAACCTGTTCTCTCTCAAATCCATCTACAGTACAGCCACCGGATATGAGCCGAGAATCTTAAATAACTGGGCCGCATCTTGTAGGGCATCCAGGGCTGCTGCCACATTGGAATCAGATCTATGACCCTCAATATCGACAAAAAAGACGTAGTCCCAAGTCCCCCGCCTAGAGGGGCGGGATTCAATTCTAGTCATACTGATATTATGCTCTGCCAACGGTGCCAATAGATGATTGAGACTGCCAGCTATATTACGTGCAGATAGCAGCAGTGTGGTCTTGTCCCGGCCACTAGGCTGTGGCTGCTGTCTGCCTATCACTAGAAAGCGGGTGGTATTATCTGGCTCATCCTCAATATTCTCAGCCAGTTTGGGGAGCGAATAGAGCTCAGCCGCCATATCTCCAGCGATAGCTGCGGCATCTGGCTCGCTGTTTGCCAGACGTGCTGCTTCGGCATTACTACCCACCGCGATCTGCTCCGCATGATACAGGTTACGATCCAGCCAGAGCCTGCACTGACTGCTGATGAGAAAAGACCTTTTTAACTGCTGCAGTATTAGGCTGCAGACTCAATAGATGCTGATGGATGCGTAGAGTCACCTCCCCACTGATCTGCAAAGGAGAGTTGAGAAACATGTCTAGAGTATGGCTGATCACCCCTTCAGTGGAGTTCTCCACCGGCACCACACCATAGGGGCAGTTACCGGATTCCACCTCCTGAAATATATCTGGGATAGAGTTCATGGCCATGGTATTCACCGAGTGGCCAAAGTGTTTCAGCACGGCACTCTGGGTAAAGGTACCCTCCGGCCCCAGAAAGGCGATATTGAGAGGATGCTCCAATGCAAGGCAGGCAGACATGATCTCCCGAAACAGGCGAGCCATCTCCTCACCACTCATCGGCCCCTGGTTACGCTGCTTAACCTGCGACAAGATGGAAGCTTCTCGTTCTGGACGGTAAAAAACGGTGCCACTGTCGGCTGATAGCTTGATCGCCGCCACATCCTGAGCCGCTCCAGCACGCTGGTTAATCAGATCCTGTATCTGTAGATCCAGCTGGTCGATACGCTCCCGTATCCCCTGTAGCCTTTTATCATCGCTCATCCACTCTCCTATTCGCACCCCAGACAGCGCACTGACAGCACCCCATCAATCGCCTCAATTCGCTCCAGTGTTGTTGTATCTGGTTCTGCATCTACATCTAACAGTGTGACTGCAATATCGTCTCGCGACTTGTTCAGCATATCAACAATATTAAGACCAGCGTCCGCCAGATCGGTAGAAATCTGCCCCAACATATTAGGTACATTTGAGTTGATCACAGCTATACGGTGACCACCATTGCGCGGCAGATCGATCGCAGGGAAGTTGACCGAATTCTTGATATTGCCATCCTCCAGATAATTTCTCACCTGATCAGATACCATAATGGCGCAATTCTCCTCCGCCTCTTTAGTGGATGCACCAAGATGTGGCAGAGTGATACAGCGCGGATGATCCTTTAGCAGATTACTGGGAAAGTCACACACATAGCCGTACAGATGCCCCTCATCCAGGGCAGCCACTACATCTTCATCGTTGATAATACCGTTGCGGGAAAAATTAAGAATTATCCCATTCTGTGGCATCAACTTAATACGCCCAGCATTGAGCATCCCCTTAGTGGAGTCTACTAGTGGCACATGGAAAGTGACAAAATTAGCACGAGAGAAGAGATCATCTACACTGGTAGCCAACTGCACATCAGAGGAGAGCTGCCAAGCAGACTGCACCGTCATAGCAGGCTCATAGGCAACCACGTTCATTCCAAGAGAGCGGGCTGCGTTAGCAATCAAAACACCGATAGCACCAAGCCCTACCACCCCCAGGGTGCGGCCCGGCAACTCAAAGCCAACAAAATTCTTCTTGCCAGCCTCTACCGCCTTCATGATCTCTCCATCCTCACCCTCTAAGCCACGCGCAAAACTCCACGCCTGACCAAGATTACGACAGGCCATCAACATACCGGCCAGCACCAGCTCCTTGACCGCATTGGCGTTGGCTCCGGGGGCATTAAAAACTGGTACACCCGCCTCGGTCATCCGCGCTACCGGGATATTGTTCACCCCGGCACCGGCACGACCTATCGCCTTAAGAGTGTCTGGGATTTCCATGTCATGTAACTTCTGTGAGCGTAGCAAAATAGCATCCGGATGCTCGATCTCGTCCGCCACTTCATAGCCGTCGCGTGGCAACCTATCCAAACCAGCTGCAGAGATATTGTTTAAAACCTGAATTTTATGCATTGTTAAAGACCTTTAACCGTTACGTTTTTCAAAATCAGCCATGAAGTCGATGAGCGCATCCACACCCTCTTCCGGCATCGCATTATAAATACTGGCACGCATACCACCCACTGAGCGATGCCCCTTTAGAGTAACCAGACCAACCTCTTTTGCCCCCTCTAAAAAGGCAGAGTCCAGCTCAGCATCGGCCAGAGTAAAGGGGATATTCATCCAGGAACGGCTGCTGTTCTCCACCGGATTGGCGTAGAAACCAGAGCTGTCGATAGCAGCATATAGCTTGTTCGCCTTACGCTCATTCCTCTCGGCCATACCGACCAGACCACCACTACGCTTTAACCACTGGAAGACCAAACCAGCCAGATACCAACTATAAGTTGGTGGGGTGTTATACATAGATCCTGTGTCGGCCATAGTTGCATAGTTGAACATAGTTGGCGTACTGGCAACTACCTCACCTATTAAATCATCTCGCACGATCATAACTGTAAGTCCCGCAGGGCCGATATTCTTCTGTGCCCCAGCATAAATCAGGCCAAACCTGCTGACATCTATCGGCCGCGACAAAATAGTCGACGACATATCCGCAACCAGAGGCACATCACCACTCTCTGGTATATAGGGGAACTCGACACCCTGAATGGTCTCATTCGGGGTGTAGTGCAGATAGGCGGCACCACTATTCAGTTGCAGACTATTCTGCGTTGGAGTGGTAGTAAACTTTGAATCCTCACTACTTGCCACTACACTCACATCGCAATAGCGTTTTGCCTCAGCGATAGCCTTCTTCGACCAAGAACCAGTACAGATATAATCTGCACTCCCCTTGCCCCTGAGCAGGTTCATTGGGATGGCGGTAAACTGACTGGATGCACCCCCTTGCATAAAGAGCACCTTATAACCATCCGGGATCGCCAGCAATTCACGCAGATCGGCCTCTGCCTGCTCCGCAATCGAGCTAAACTCTTTGCCCCGATGGCTCATCTCCATGACCGCCATTCCACAACCGTGCCAGTCCAACATCTCCTCTTCGGCCTGCTTTAAAACCTCTTCCGGCAACGCCGCAGGACCAGCGCTAAAATTGAATACTCGTGACACTATTGACTCCCCTTTACTCTATCTAAAATATCCACACCAAAAATTAAAAACATTATCATGCCGATGCAGACATGAATCTATATAGCCAATTTCACTTAATCCTGGCTTTCGCTGGAATGACAAAAGTTAATCAGATACATCCCCATCTTCCCCATCTAGCGCCTCAATACGCTCAATCCCGATCAGA
>CBFDBF010000057.1:0-7996 GCA_965602975.1 uncultured Gammaproteobacteria bacterium
TCCGGTTCCACCAACAATTCCAACTGTTATCATTATCTACGCCTCATACCACTGCCATAATCACCAACTTAATAGTCTATTCTGGCATAATTCAAACCATTCATATAGCCTACATAGTGCCTTTTATGCGTCTAAAAATAGCTGTAGAATAGGCCAATCTTGAATACTGGAAAGCGGTATAGGACAGGGGAGAGGATGAAGGCTACGCATCTAGTCCACAATCAAGCGTAGAATTTATGCGTAAAAATAAGGTTTTAGAGCATATATGGACACCGCTAAAGCTTCATCCATACTGCTAACAGCCCTGCTGTTACCATGTTTAACTAACGCCGCCGACACCGCTCTACCAGGCAATATATTTGCCCGCAATACGGTTGGTCGTACTATCATCGTGGTAGACAAAGAGCAGCGCTCAGCCAATCTAATAGAGGTATCTGCCGATCAGCCCAAGATAATCCACCAGTTTAACGATCTGATGTTTGGAGAGAATGGTGGCGACAAGATAAAAGAGGGAGATAAAAAAACCCCCGAAGGGGTCTATCAAGTTACCTCTTTTATTTCTGCTGATGATCTAGCCCCAATATATGGAAGTGGCGCCTTCCCCCTCGACTATCCCAACCCGCTGGATCGGGCAGAAGAGCACAATGGTAGCGGTATCTGGCTGCATGGGCGGGATGATAACGATCTAGAAAAAAAGGTGACCCGTGGTTGCGTTGCCTTTCAGAATGGACAGATCAAAGAGCTGCAGGAAGATCTAAAGCCAGGCACTCCGGTTATCATAACCAGCCAGGCGACACTGCTATCTCAACCAGAATACAGGAGTCGCAAAGAGCATATATTTAACCTGCTAGATCAATTTATAGCCCACTGGTATAGCGGTGATATGGATGCGCTGGGGACAATGATCCACTCTGAATACAACGGCTACGGTGGCAATAGCAAGAGGGCATGGCTCCAGCGTAAATCCAATATCACCAAGCACAATCCAAAACGGATAATAGAGGCCAAAGACCTATACGCCTTTCAAGAGAATAGCGAACAGTTGGTATTTGACTTCAACCAATTCTACTGTGCCAGCAACCTAGTATCTGTCGGCAGAAAACAGCTCTACTTCAAGCTGGATGATGGGGTGCTGAAGCTGGTTGCAGAACAGTACACCGCTGGCTCATCTCAACCGCTAATACAGGAGCGAGTAGCCAATTTTCTGGAGCAGTGGCGTAGTAGTTGGCAGCAAAACTCACTGGACAGGTACATCCAGGCATATAGCAAAGAGTTTCGCGACCCCAAGGGTAGAGATCTTACAGCGTGGCAACAGTACAAACAGGAGCTATTCACCCGCCGTGGCAATCAGACCATCGACATCGATAACATCCAGGTCAGACAACTACGCGGGGATCTATATCGAGTCAGCTTTAAGCAGCGCTATCAGAGTGGCGAATATAGCGATATTGGCATCAAGACGTTGAAGCTACAGGGCTGCCCCGGAGAGTTCCAGATCATATCCGAGCAGTGGCGGCCAAAGACATGAAGACAACTCTGCTTACACTATTGACTCTGCTGCTAAGCATACAGGCCATAGCTAAAGATAATCGCCCCTCCACCGAGCATAAAATCCACTTCCAAGGCTCTGACTATGAGCTAAATGTCTACCATATCCGTGGGCGCAAGGATGGCCCCACAATCCTGCTGATCGGCGGCATACAGGGGGATGAGCCGGGCGGCTATATGTCTGCCGACCTCTACCCAGATCTAACTCTAGAGCAGGGCAACCTGATCATAGTTCCACGAGCCAATCTAAAGTCTATTATCCTGAATGACCGCGGGGCAGATGGGGATATGAACCGCCAGTTCCATGATGATGCCAAGCAGGGACCGATGAGCCAGGTAGTGGATAAACTGAAGCAGCTGATGGAGGAGTCTGATCTATTTCTACACCTGCACGATGGCTGGGGATTCCATAACCCAAAATATATAAACAAACTACGCAATCCATCACGCTACGGTCAATCTATTATCACCGATGCCGACAGCTTCAAGTGCGACACTGGTAAGACACTGGATCTACGCAAAATGGTACAGCAGGTACTACAGCGCACAAATGCCAAGATAAACAACAAAAACCACCACCTGCACTACTTCAATACACACACAGCCAACCCCAAAACATCCCACCCGGCAATGCGCAAAACAGCCACCTTTTATGCCCTGCAGAAGCACTGCCTGCCATCATTTGGGGTAGAGGCATCCAAAAACCTGCCGTCACTAGAGCTAAAGATCCTGCACCACAATCTGGTGATAAATGAGTTTATGGCGCTTATGAACATCATCCCTGAGACCCCCAAAGTATTTGTCCCCCACCCCCACCTGGAGTATGTAGAGCTATTACACAATGGTCACAGTAAAAAACTACACGACCTTGAAACCTTGGCGGTCACACCAGATGACACCCTGCAGGTGACCAGGATCAAGGCCAACTATGACCGCGGCATCTCCTGTGATCTATTGGGTCAGGGCGATCTAAATGACCTTGGGCATACCTTCAAGGTGCAAGCTAGCACCAAGCTGGTATTTCGCAAGGAGGGGAACATCTTTGGACATATAAATCTGGCCAAGGGCCGCACAAAGAGCAGCACACCTCAGGGGCAGCGACGTATCTTTGTGCTGTTGGTCAATGGTAAAAAACAGCTCTATCTGCCGGGCGAGGTGGTCACCCTCAACAAGAGCGACCGCCTCACGCTGATCGATAGCTTTGGTGATGGTGACAGTCATAAGAGTCTCAAATTAAACTTTAAAGGTTGGGTTCCAGCAGGCAAAGGAGGCAATAGCGGAGATGATCGAGGTTATGAGATTATTCCACAGCAGGCACGGTTGATTCGCAAATACTCCAAAGACCGCCAAGGAAAGATCTATCCGGTAGTTGCAGTAGATCGAGAGGGGCAGCAGTTTGGGCAGATCTGGATAAAATTTCTATAACTGAACTCTTAGCCCTATCTGTGTTCCAATATAATTGAGATAAAACCTAAGGAAAACAGCACCATGGAAACTATTCAAGCGATATCGTTAATCTTAGGCGTTGCCTGGGCATCTGGAATCAACCTCTATGCTGCCGTACTTGTACTCGGTTATATGGGCTCAACTGGGCATGTAACTCTACCCCCAGATTTACAACTCCTATCCACCCCAATGGTGATGGGGGCGGCTGGATTGATGTATATGGTAGAGTTCTTTGCCGACAAGGTGCCGGGAGTAGATACTGGTTGGGATGTACTCCACACCTTTGTCCGTATCCCAGCAGGGGCGATGCTGGCTATGGGCATGGCGGAAGGGCTAGAGATGAATGAGTCAGTACAGTTTGCCGCACTACTGTTGGGTGGCGGTGTAGCTGCCACTAGCCACGCTGCCAAGGCCGGCTCCCGTGTAATAATCAACACCTCGCCCGAGCCATTCACCAACTGGATCGCCTCTATTACCGAAGATGTTGTGGTGATCGGCGGCCTCTGGGCATCACTCCAGCACCCAGAACTATTTATCATATCGCTACTACTATTTCTGCTAATGGTTATATGGCTACTGCCGAAGATCTGGCGTGCCATGAAGCGAATCTTTCAAGCAATTGGTAGGTTTTTTAGCAGTGACAAAAAGGGCAGCAGTGAACCAGATGAGAGCACCCAGGAGGAGATCATGGATGCCATCTATCCTGAAAAGGATGGCCAACCAGAGCAGCAGCCAACAACATAGAAGGCTACCCTCTATCCGTCATCTTAGTAAAACCTAAAGATCCTATGGGTTCCCGCCTACGCGGGAGCGACGGATAGAGTGATAGCCTGCTAACTCTGCTCTTAAGAGAGTGGGGTCAACTTAATCTCAACCCGACGATTTTGCGCCCTTCCCTGTGCCGTTCTATTCGATGCCACTGGGTGTCCTTCACCCATACCGCGAGTTGCGATACGCTGCGGCAGTACTTGGCGTGATTGCAGGTAGCGCGAGACAGAGTCAGCTCTCTGCTGTGACAGATTCATGTTATATGCCGCCTGCCCAACATTGTCGGTATGACCATAAACATCCACATAAGTCTTCTCATACTCATTCAACACCTTAGAAACTGAATCCAGAACAGCATAGAAATTGGCCGCAATCGCACTAGAGTCTGTTCTGAAGGTGATGTTACCCGGCATATTCAATATAATGGAGTTACCCTGCCGCGTGACACTAACACCGGTCGCCTCAAGCTCTTGGCGCAACTTCGCCTCCTGCACATCCATATAGTAGCCAATCCCACCACCGGCGATGGCACCTACTCCAGCACCTATCAGGGTCGATTTTCTGTTATCCCCGGCCAGTACACCAATAACTGCACCGCTCAGTGCGCCTATTGCCGTACCTTTAACCACATTACTGGTCTTCTCCTCACGAGTATATGGGTCAATGGTTGTACAGGCACCAATAAACAGGGTAGATGCCAAAACAGCAATACCCAATGATTTAGCCGTTGTATCGATTTTATGCATAATAATACCTCAAGTTTGTGAATACTGTTTACCATTAAAGGAGGCTCTAATCTGTTCGTTACTCCCCCATAACACCCTAAGATCGCTTGGCTCGAGGTAAGTTCAACCTAGACACACCAACCCTACCCTTATACATAGGGGGACATGGAATAAAACCCGCCGCCAACCAGCTATAATACGCTATTTGTTGTTTTTGACCGCAGGGCCAAAAGAGCTGATCTCCACCATGTGTAATGATATAGTAGTAAATTATTGGGTGTTTTGATAGCAGTATAGATAAAGGCTAGCGCAGCAATCATGGGGGGAGTTGAATTGGAACTTAAAAATATAAATCAAATTGAGAGCGCCACCAAATTAGGACGAGCAGAGACATTTCGCCTAGGGATGGCGCTGCTCTTTATTGTCGTGATTATGCTCATTAGCGGATCTATCATTGGCGATATAAAGGGCGGCTATATGTTAATGGCCGCGGCCATGATTGGCGGCTATATGGCGATCAATATCGGTGCCAATGATGTTGCCAACAACGTTGGCCCAGCGGTGGGTTCCAGGGCACTGACGCTCACTGGAGCCATTATTATCGCCGCAATCTTTGAGGCAGCAGGGGCACTGCTTGCGGGTGGGGAGGTGGTAGGCACAATAAAAAAGGGAATTATTGACCCCTCGCTGATTTCTGATCCTGACACCTTTATCTGGCTAATGATGGCCGCTCTGCTGGCTGGTGCCATTTGGCTCAATATCGCAACCGCTATTGGTGCGCCAGTATCAACCACCCACTCCATTGTCGGAGGCGTCCTCGGGGCAGGTATTGCCGCAGGAGGTATGGGTATCGCGAACTGGAGCAAGATGGGGCAAATTGCAGCCAGCTGGGTAATCTCACCACTTCTAGGGGGGATCATAGCGGCAGCCTTCCTCTATTTAATCAAACGCACAATTACCTACAAGAGTGAAATGAACTTGGCCGCCAGGAAGGTGGTTCCCATCCTGATCACAATCATGGCCTGGGCCTTTGGCACCTATCTAATGCTTAAAGGGTTGAAAAAGATATGGAAGGTGGATTTTGTGACGGCTGCAATGATCGGAGCCGTTTTGGCCACCTCTGTTTACTTTATAGTTAAACCGCTGGTCACCAAGGCCTCCATGAAGCTGAGCAATGATAAGGAGGGGGTTAATCGGCTCTTTACTGTGCCCCTGATCTTCGCTGCAGCACTACTTAGCTTTGCCCATGGTGCTAATGATGTGGCCAATGCCGTTGGACCGCTTGCTGCCATAAATGATGCCATCATACATGGCGGCATAGCTGCCAAGGCGACTATTCCGTTGTGGGTAATGCTGGTGGGAGCACTGGGTATTGCCATTGGGCTCGCCCTTTATGGACCAAAACTTATTCGCACTGTCGGTTCAGAGATAACCGAGCTGGATCAAACTCGAGCATTCTGTATCGCCATGGCAGCGGCTATAACCGTAATTATCGCCAGTCAGATGGGACTGCCGGTAAGCTCTACCCATATTGCGGTAGGCGGTATATTCGGTGTCGGTTTTCTACGTGAATACCTTAAAACCAGTTATGACAAGATGGTAGATGAGATTACTGCACACCACCACGGCCAGGATGAGACTATCGTCGAGAAATTTCTCCATGAGTTCCAAAAAGCATCGATTGAGAAGAAAGGAGTCATGCTGGAGCAGTTGAAGCAACATACGGCCAAAGCAGACCTTAGTAAAAAAGAGCGCAAAAACCTGCGCAAGGTCTATCGACATGAACTCGTAAAGCGCTCCCACCTGCTTAAAATTGCTGCCGCATGGGTAATTACCGTACCAGTTTCTGCGGCAATGGCAGCACTGATTTTCTTCACTATCAGAGGCATGATGCTGCCATGAAATATGCAGGTAATAGCACCGCTCTATCGTTAACCTTAAGGGCTACATTAATAACCTGATGAATTACTGAGGAGCCTCTGATTTATTCAGTGGTTCCAGCAGCACACGGAGGTACTGCCATTCTCTATTGAGATAACCAATTGAAAACAGTGCAATTTAAAAATTGCATTTTTCACTTGGATGTTATGCTAAAGCCATGGATTGAGTCAGATCTTCCCTAACAAACCAATAACAAGACAGACATACTAAGGAGGAGGCAGGTCAGATGATTCGCAAGATACTACTACCAGTTATCCTTATACTTTTGTCATATGGATTCTGGATAAGCCCAGATTTCAAAGAGATAGCGGCAGGTGTTTCGATATTCCTGTTTGGCATGATCGCCCTGGAGGAGGGGTTTAAGTCATTTACCGGGGGGGTGTTGGAGCGCCTACTCCAACGCTCTACAGATAAATTATGGAAGAGCCTCTCCTTTGGTGTCCTAACCACCACACTGATGCAGTCCAGTTCACTAGTTTCAGTCATAACCATCTCATTCCTAAGTGCCGGACTTATCGACCTGGCGGCAGGCATTGGCATTATTTTTGGGGCCAATCTGGGTACGACTACCGGCGCATGGCTAGTTGCCGGCTTTGGTCTCAAGGTTAAGATCTCATCCTACGCCATGCCAATCCTGGTATTTGGGGTGATTCTGATTTTCCAACAATCACGCTCATTGAAAGGCATCGGTTACATCCTGGCTGGATTGGGCTTTCTCTTTCTTGGCATCCACTACATGAAGGAGGGCTTTGATTCGTTCAAAGATGCCATCGACCTGGCAGCCTATGCGATGCCGGGCTTAACTGGCTTAATGGTGTTCAGCCTACTTGGCCTCATGGCCACAGTTATAATGCAATCCAGTCATGCCACTCTGGTACTCATCATAACCGCACTTGCCGCCCAGCAGATCACCTATGAAAACGCCCTGGCACTAGCTATTGGCGCCAATATCGGGACAACAATAACTGCAATAATCGGCGCAATGAGTGCCAATATTGAGGGCAAGCGTCTGGCTGCGGCCCATCTAGTATTCAACCTGACTACTGGCTTGGTGGCAATCCTAGCTATAAATCAATTGGTTATTGCGGTTGATTATGTCAGTGCGGCCAGCGGAATAGCGGAGGATGACTACGCCCTTAAGCTGGCTGTGTTTCACACCATATTCAACCTGATTGGGGTTGTTATAATGATCCCGTTCATCAAGGCTCTGGTCAATTTCCTCAATCGCATATTCATAACAGTACCGGTTGGTATTGTGCAGCCCAAGTATCTTAACGAGGCTGTAATGGAGTTCCCTGAGACCGTGTTTGAGGCCGTACGTAAAGAGACTCAACGGCTCTACAGCAAGGCCTTCAGGATAATAAGTCACGGACTCAATCTGCATCCAGATGATATTCGTTCCGAGCAGAAAATAGCTAAACTAATATCCCGATCCAACAGAGTTGCACCGATTGATATCGATGAGAAGGCCATTTACGCGCTGTTGAGATACGGCGCCATCCCTGAGCCAATGACTCCATGCAGGAACATTCAAGCCGTGCCACCGGCACATTATTTGCGTTACAACT
>CBFDBF010000058.1:0-7724 GCA_965602975.1 uncultured Gammaproteobacteria bacterium
AACCCCAAACTTTAGGAGTTCCTGGTGCTACCGCAGTGTCCGCCAGTGGTGACGAAGAGATTAGGATAGAGCATATCAAAGCGACTGCTCCATAATGATACGGTTTATAGCTGATCATACAGTTGCTGCTCCTTCAGGGCTCTTACTCTCCACCAATGGGTAGTATTATTACCCCAACTCAAACCCCATTCACACTAATGGGAAGGGGGTTAGGGTAGAAAGTACAGACAGGAGTAATATCAGAATTATCCTACAACTTCTACAGATATATACTACTGAATTCTCTGTGTGTATATGGACAGTTGTAAGCAGATGCCAAAGGATGTGATCATGAATTAAGGCGCACGGAAGCATATAAGGGATAGATCCCGTGCCCAATGGATCCGGCATACAACCCCCACCAATATGGATGCTGATGGGGGTTTCTTTATAGCCTAGTTGGCAATACTGGCCAGAGTCTGTTCAGCCTCTTCCCGCCAGGCAAAGGCAGTATCCTTCTCTAACGCCCTGGTTAATGCCCGCTTGGCACCTGCCATTTTACCAAGTTTATAGTAGGCCATACCGAGGTGATACTGAATCTCCGGAACCTCACCCCCCTTATGGGCGGCCTTTTCAAAAAGTGTTGCTGCCTGATCCATCTCACCACGCTTATAACGCACCCATCCCAGGGTATCAAGATAGAGCGGATTCTCTATATCAGAAAACCCTTCAACCAACTCCAGCGCCCGATCTAAAGCGTCCTGTTGTGGCTCACCACGCACCAAGATCATAGCCAGATTATTGGTAGCCATAACCATATTAGGATGATCTACCAGCAGTTTCTCGTAAAGTATTATCGCCTTCTGCGTCTCACCGTTACGGTCATATATGGATGCCACCTCCAGCCCTAAACTGGAATTTTTACTCTTCTCATAACCACGTTTCAGCACATCCAAAATTGCATCTGGGCCATTTTGTGCTGCACTAACTCGGGCCAGATTACGGTAAGGAACTGGCCAATCTGGCTTTAACTCAATCACCTGATTAAATGTTACAGTTGCAGCATCTAAATGTTTCTGCCGCATCTGAATCTCACCTTTGAGATTAAGAGCAAGAAAGTGCTCTGGATTACGAGTAACCACCTGCTCTACCCGAGCTAAAGCCTTATCAATCTGATCAAGTGCCACCTGACTACGAGCCAGTGCAATCAGCGGCTCTACCCCATCAGGAGCACGCTCCAAAGAGCGCTCGAAAGAGCGCAGGCTCTCTGCATAATTCTTCTCTCCCTGTTGCACCAGCCCTTGATAGTAGTATCCCAGAGGGTTCGTTGGGTATTTCTCCTGAATCCGCAGTGCTAAGGGAGCTACTTCACTCCACTTTTGTTGGCCAATACGAATCTTGGATATGCTCTGCAGCACTTCCAAGTTGTCAGGGAAAAACTTCAACAACTTCTCCAATACCTGTACCGCTGCGTCTACTTCACCACTCTGTACCAGCAGTTTAGCCAACTCAAAATTAGCCGCCACCTCTTGAGGTTGCGCCTGGATTGCATTTTCCAAACTCTCTCGTGCTAGGGCAATTTCTCCCTTTGCCAAGTGTGCCCGCGCCTTCAAACGATGCGCCTTCACATGACCTGGATCCTCCTGCAGGATAGTGCGCAGATCAGTGATACCATTATCACCCTCTTTGTTGGACATAGAGATAGCGGCTCGAACAAGCAGCGCCTCTGTATTTCTTGGATCCTCCCGCAGTACCTCTTCCAACAGAGCCGAGGCCTGTTCAACATCCTCTTCCAAAATCAATACGGTAGCCAGTTTGGTTCTAGCCTTGGCACCATCAAGACCATAGCCATCCTGCTCTATGATGTTCTGATAGACCTTCCTGGCATCATCTTTACGCCCTGTAGAGAGATAGAGTTTAGCCAGCTCAAACTGCAGCTCATACTGCTCTGGTGACTGCGTAATAAAGCCCTTCAGCTCCTTCTCTGCTTCATCCTTTTTACCTGTCCTCACCAGCAGCTCTAGTAGAGCCCTCTTGGCCTGTACACTATCTGGGATGGCAGAAATGGCAGTGCGCAATACCTTTTCTGCCTCTGCTTTATTATCCTTGCCATAGTAGTATGCAGCCAATCTGGCACGGGCAACGATACTATCTGGCTGCAACTTAATTAAATCTTTCAATAGACTGATGATACCCTCCGTATCTCCAGTCTTTTCGTAAAAACGCGCCAATAACAGGTGGGTACCAACATCTTTAGGGTGGCTCTTTAACCCCTGCTTGGCGAGACCTATTGCCTGATCAAATTTCTGTTGATCGGCATAGAGGGTGGCCAAAAGTGATAGTGCATCCAAATTCTCTGGATCAGCTTTAATCGCCGCCTCTATATCCTGAATAGCGTCATCCTTTTCACCCATCTTGGCCTTTGCTAACCCTTGCAGAACCATTGCCATAGAGTTATCTGGGTCATCCTGCAGTATCCCTTTAGCTGACTCCAACGCCTTTTCTGGTGTCCCACCCATGACATACAAACGCCCTAGATGTAGCTGCGCTTTAGTATGTTTGGGGTTGATTTCAACCACTCGCAAGAACAGCGCATACGCCTTACGCCAGTGCTGCTCTTTCTCCTCCAACTGCCCAAACATAAACAGCCCTTCCACATCCTTAGGGTCAATCTGCAATACGTTTTTAAACTCTAGACGGGCTTGGGTATAGTTACCCTCATCATATAGCTCTACACCCCGCTTGAAATATTTGGCCTTACGATCTTCCGCACCACCACACGATATCAGCGGTATAACAAGAGCTAATAACACCAGAGATAGTAAAGCTTTACTAAAGTGTGCATTCCTTAACATGTAATCACCTATAATTATCAATTAATTGCCCTGTATACAGACCATAACAATACGTAGTATGTTCACCTATCCACTCTAATATGCGACTTATCCCCCCATAATATCACTATATGCCCATGTTTTTACAGCAATACAACCTTAGCTCCGATAATCAACAGAGCGGCCACCATACTCCCCATTACCAAGCCCTCCCGCCGCCGCTTTCGATTAAACAATATATTTACAGCATAAAACAGCACCATAACCTCAATCACTACATAACCGGCAACCCCAGCCAGCTCACCCGACTTAAAGAAGAATGAGGTGATTAAGGCAACGATCAGCAGCAAAAAATCTAGTGCAGAGAACTCTACCCCACCACCGCCCGCTAGCCTGATAGCAAAAGCTACAGATATGGCAACCATAACAACAACCACGTGGAACCCAATACCAAACCACTCTCCAGCATGCAGGTCTAATTCCATGGAATAGATAATAAATGCTAATGTAACGTACAGACAAAATCTGGCTACAACCCCAGTGACCTGAGTATACTTCACCAGTGGCACCAGCATCAGCCCCAACATAACCGGTATCAACACACTGAAATCCGCAGATATCTCCCCAATATAGAGTGCGCCCACAAGCAGAATCGTGCTCAATAGATAGCGCAGCAACTGAAAGACAACTATACGGTAGCCATCCAGATCACTGCCCGCACCAATCTTGGCCAACACCCTCTTAACCATGATGACCCAATCAGCACCGGCACTATCACCCTCACTATTGTGTCGCGTTGACAAGAGCCACGCCAACAGTATGCAAAACAGAGCATATGCAACCAAGATCAGGATGTCAGTCGCATAGCGCAGCTTAAATGCCAGCAATACCAGCATGATCTGCAACATATAGATGATATAGACCGCCTCCCGGTGGGAGAAGCCTATATCCAGAAAACGGTGGTGTATATGGCTTCTATCTGGAGAGAAGGGAGAGCGGCCTGCAGAGACCCGCTTTATCATCACCAGCGCCGTATCCAGCACCGGCAAACCAAGCACCAAGAGTGGCACCATAGGGCTTATAGCAGTATTGCTCTGCTGCGACGCAAGGATTGCAAGAACCCCAGCAGAAAACCCCAGAAACTGACTGCCGGCATCACCCATAAACACCTGTGCAGGATAAGTATTAAACCGCAGAAAACCGAGTATTGCACCGAGCACAGCAATACCAAACATAAATACAAACATATCACCGGCCATACTGGCAATCACAACCATACAACCTATAGCCAACAAACTAACCCCACCCGCCAGACCATCCAGTCCATCTGACATATTTACTGCATTAGTTATCCCGACCAGCAGAATGATCGTAACTCCATTAGCCAGATACAGTGGCAACTCCACACCAAACATCAGTGGAAAGTTGTAGATTGTGATCCCACCCCAGATCACCACAATCGATGCTGCCGTAACCTGACCAAAAAACTTAAGGCGATAATCGATGTCGCTCCTGTCGTCCCACACCCCAAATAAAAATAGAACTGTCACAGCGATAAGAATTACGGTTAACAGCCTGGAGCCTGGCATCCACAGCAGCAGAGGGGAAATACAGCCTATAAAAATAGCGATACCACCTACCCTGGGTATCGCATGATGGTGTACCTTGCGCTCACCAGGCTGATCCAGCATACCTATTTCCGGTGCCACCTGGATCAACAGCGGAATCAATATCATTGTTAGTGATATTGCCACCAGAAATATAATCAGCCCACTAGTAAACATAAATCAGGTGCTCGCCTCAGTCTGGGACGTAACGCTCCAATTGTGGGGCGATATCTTGTGCAAATTTCGCTAGAGTGCGGTCAGCCTCTGCTATATCCATCCCCTTGGGTGCCACTGTAGTCAAACGCACCAAGGCTCCGTCGGTGCGGTTTTTGGTCAGAGCATCCCAGAACAGGTACCACTTCACCAGATACTCATTGGTCATCACCCGACCGCGCTGCTGAAACCAGTAGTAGACCAGCTGGCGAGCATCACCCAGCTGAATCAGTAGACGGTTTACCTTTAGCGGCGCTACTCCCATCTGCACCCCCTCTATGGTACGAGTAGTGAGCGACTGTATCTCCCAACCACCCCCTGGAATACAGGAGCGGGGAGAGTGAATAGAGGCCCCCTTACGCTGGGAGCCATAATAGGCTACATACAAATTTACTGCTGCGTTGTCCGGATGGACATAGTCGGCAATTGTGTAATCATCAAACTTTAGCGTATCGATAAACTGCTGTTCTAGTGTGTCTGGGCGGCCCTGCCACTGCTCCACCTTCATGGGAAAATTAGCGTAGCTTGGCACATCGGGAAGATCCTCCTCCCGCTCTGTCATAAACTGGGAGCCAACTAAGGCCAGTGCCAGCACTACAAGCGATGCTATAAACGGCTTGGGAATAGAGCGATCACCAATATCTGCCCCCTCTGGTAGAGGATCGGGGTACTCCACTCCAAACACCTCCGACAGCGGCCTCCTATCCCTGCCAATTCGAGCCAACAGCCACATCTCAAGGAGGAGAATTCCAGAGCAGGCCATAAATACCACCCAACCCTCAAAGTCATGAATAAACCCCTCAGCCATAGCTGGACCCCAGCGCTCAACCAGGATGCCAGTCACTCCAATACGAAAACTATTCATGAATACAGTAATCGGTATAGTAGAGAGAAAAATCACAACCCGTTTCCAGAGTGCTCCATCAAACAGATAGGCGGCGATAAAACCGAGTGACATCAATGGAAATAGGTAACGCAGCCCACTACACGCCTCTACCACCTGCAGCTTCATCTCACCCATATCAATGACATTTCCCTCAAGAAACACAGAGATACCAAACAGGCGAATAATCTCTACACCAAGTTTGGAGGAGATTAACTGCAGAACAGAAGAGAGGTTATTATAGAGAAAAGTAGGTAGCGGTACAGTAAACAGCAGTAGCAAGAACGGCACCCAGATAAGCTTGAATCCGCGCCACCCCATCAACGCCATAAGCAGGCCACTGAGGGTAAGCAAAAAGGCATACTGTACAATGGTATAGAGCGTACTCAACTCCCCCACAAAATAGGCAAATATCCCCAAAATCACAACCGTCAGGGCTGGCCAGAACTCCCTAAACTCCACCTTGGCCATGACATCCGATTTCTGCCATATAAAAAAGGCGGTGACTATAGGCAGTAGATAACCGTGACTGTATTCATCGCTATCCCACTCACCTACCATCTTCGCCAGACCATCATAAAACAGCGCCACCAACAGCAACGCAGCAACCCCTAGCGGCAGTAGAGCCCATAGGGGGAACTGCCAAAATTTATCTCTCTGTTCCATTTTGTCGTCCATAAGTATAGGGGGGCAAATAATACCTTATATAGCCCTATCTAAGCCAAAAAATTATCCCCTACAGACACAAGGCAGTAAAATCGGGCGGTCTACCTACAAGATAACAGACATACCCCATCCCAAATTCAATACATCAAATCACTGCTGTCCCGTTAACTACACCCCATCATGCCGGGCTTGGCCAAGTATCCAGTAAGTTACTTAAAATGCTATATTTTATGCGGCCTGATGATTGCATAATCTAAAGAAAACAGATTTAATATAGCGGTTAAACGTATATTTAGACTGGGGTTTATCATGGGATACATTGTATGGTATAATGAAGAGATCAAGGATGGCCTACTGGGCAAAGGAGAAGATTAGAGCCTAAACACCCATCCTGCAGGATAACAACTTTTAGTACTATTCCGAAGTTAAAACGTGCATCGATCACGATCAGCGTAAATTATATGCGATTTTGTCAACAAAACTCACAAAATTCACAGAATAACTATCCAATCAGTCATATTATTGTAGACAACAGATGAAGAGAGCCAGAATAATCAGCAGCAATGTACAAACGGAGTGCTGTCTATCTTGGCTTAAATTGCCAACCAGAGATATATGTAGCCTACTGGCTGCACAAGCAAAGGAAACAGCTTGAACATAGCTGTTAAACGTATATTTAGACCGAGGTTTATCATGGAACACACTGTAAACTACAAAACCATCTTCTCCCTCCCCATCGTCTTGATTCTGGCTGCCACCTGCAGCTCTGTGGCAGTGGGCGAAACCTACTACATGCGGGCAGATGGGCTGGCAGTCACCAAGGTCGATGCCACCTCCTGTGCAGATGCAACTACCGCTATGAATGTCGCAGTACATAATGGTGAGACATTCGCCCCAGATGATGTGATTCGGCTATGTGACACCGGCGGAGTCTATAAGGACAGTGTAGTTGTTCCATCCAGTGGTTCAGACGGACACCCTATCACCTACAACAATGCCGAAGGCGCTACCCCTGTTATTGACCTAAGCATGGAGGTTGAATCTGCCAACTGGACAGATGAAGGTAATGGAGTATGGAGCCACAAAGGGTATGGCCGCATCTTCTGGGAAGATGGCATACCGCTAAAGGCGCATGATGGCACTGGCGGCCCCACTAATGGCGAATGGCACTACAGTACTGGTAGTGGTGTTCTCAAGTACAACCCAACAACTGGAACCCCTGCCGACCATACAATTAGAACCATGTGGTTCGGTGGTGGTGGCTGGCTACCTGCCGGGATTGATCTTAGAAACAGAAGCAACATCACAGTTCATGGCCTTACAATAACCCGCACAGGGCTTGGTATCAGTCACGGCCAAGACCTAAACAATACTGTCCCCCTTATAAAGAACCTTGAGTTTTATGACAACACCATGACTCTTTGTATGTGGGGTATATGGAGTGAGGTTATTGACAACGGAGTGGAGCAGGATGTCAATATCCACCATAACACTATGGATCACTGCAATAGCGGCATAAGTTCATGGACAAATAGCGATACA
>CBFDBF010000059.1:0-7709 GCA_965602975.1 uncultured Gammaproteobacteria bacterium
AGAGTTGAGGATTGGTAGAATAGAGAGATTACCTTTCTATACTCAGGAGTGGTTGTGGACAAAACCGATAACAGTAACAGCAGTAATGGCCTCAGCTACCGTGATGCTGGAGTCAATATCGATGCCGGTAATACCTTGGTAGAGCGGATCAAACCGATCGTCAAGCAGACCTTCCGCCCCGGCGTTATGGAGGGTATAGGTGGATTTGGTGCCCTGTTTGAACTCCCTATAGACCAGTATAAAAACCCAGTTCTAGTCTCAGGCACAGATGGCGTTGGAACCAAGCTGAAACTAGCCCTAGCCCTAAAGAGACATGACACTATCGGCATCGATCTGGTGGCTATGTGCGTCAATGATATCGTGGTAACTGGGGCAGAACCCCTCTTTTTTCTCGACTACTACGCTAGCGGGCGACTCGATCTAAATGTTGCAACCGCTGTGGTTACCGGGATCGCCCGTGGCTGTGAACTGGCTGGTGCCGCCCTAACTGGTGGAGAGACTGCGGAGATGCCAGGCATGTACGCTACCGATGAGTATGATCTGGCTGGATTCTCGGTCGGTATCGTTGAGAAAGAGCGGATCATATCTTCCCAAAGGGTGAGAGATGGTGATGTCCTGATAGGTCTAGCCTCCTCTGGCCCTCACTCCAACGGTTACTCCCTAATTCGCAAGATTATAGAAGTAACTGCTGCCGATCTAGAGCAGGATTTAGATGGCAGATCGCTGGGAGAGGCTCTCCTCGCCCCCACCAGCATCTATGTTAAATCACTATTGGCACTACATAAGCAGATAGATATCCACGCCCTGGCACACATAACCGGAGGAGGCCTGCTGGAGAATATACCGCGGGTACTGCCTGATGGCACCAAGGCGGTAGTCGACACATCATCCTGGAGCTTCCCAGCAGTTTTTAACTGGCTACAGCAGCAGGGCAGAGTTGCAACAGACGAGATGATGCGCACCTTCAACTGCGGAGTCGGAATGGTAGCCTGTGTAGCAGCAGAGGATGCTGATCGCACCCTGGATATACTAACCACAGAGGGTGAACACGCCTGGAAGTTAGGCCGGATCGAGGCATCTAGCGAGAGACCAAGCGTAATCATAAGCAACGGCTAGCAAGATGGAGCAACCACAGAAACTCCCTATCGTAGTCTTGATCTCCGGTAGTGGCAGCAATCTACAGGCGATAATCGATGCTGTTGCCGACGATCTACCGGTAGAGATCCGTGCCGTAATCAGCAACCGAGCAGATGCCTATGGGCTAGAGCGCGCTAGAGAGGCCGGTATTGCCACCCGCCTGCTCAGTAATAGCGATTTTTCTGACCGCGACAGCTACGACCAGGCCTTGGGAGACCTAGTAGATGAGTTCCAGCCCGGCCTGATCATCCTCGCCGGGTTCATGCGCATCCTGACTCCAGCCATGGTTGAGCGGTTCCACGGGCGGATACTAAACATCCACCCATCTCTACTACCTCTATTTAGAGGGCTCCACACCCACCAGCGCGCCCTGGATGCAAGGGAACAACTACACGGCGCAAGTGTCCACTTTGTAACCGAAGAGCTAGATGGAGGACCAGTGATCATCCAGGCGATCGTACCAATAGAGGCCACCGATAGTGCCGACACCTTGGCGGCCAGAGTGCTATCTCAGGAGCACCTGATATACCCAGCTACCATCCGCTGGTTTGCCGATGGGCGGCTACGTATGGATGGCACCAACGCAATCTATGATGGCGAGGTGTTGCAATCACCGGTAAAGATAGAGTACGGAGAGAGACCACCTATATGAGGCAGTATCTACGCTATATATTACTAATCATCTGCTCGCTAACATCACTACTTACAGCGGCAGAGGGCAACAGCCCCATACCAGCATTCACTGCAGAGTACCGGCTCAGTATGGGCAACATGGTGGCAGGAAAAGTGAAGATCTCCCTCAGTATGAAACCAGATGGCAGCTACCACTACCGCCAACACTCTATCCCGGTCGGGCTGCTAGCCGCCTTCAAAAGCGATGAGATCACCGAGGAGAGTAGAGGCAAGATAGTAGGACATAGAGTCATCCCGGAGAGCTACCTATACAGACGAGACAAATCGGACAAACCGCGCCATAGAAAAATCCTTTTCGACTGGAAATCGGATCGAGTGACCGACCAAAAAACCGGCGCACAGTGGAAACTGGAGCTACCCAAAAACAGCCAGGACAAATTCAGCAAACAGCTTGCAATGATGCTGGCCATGCAGAAATCGAGGCAAGATATAACCTTTCAGGTGGCCTCAAAAGAGCGCATCAGAGAGTACCACTTCCGCCCTCAGGGTGAGGACAGTATCAAACTAAAAAAGGGGCAGATAAACGCTCTCAAGGTGACTCGATCCAAGGATAAACGCCCAGCAAATGCCACCCTCTGGCTAGACCCAGAGATGCACTACATTCCAGTACGGGTGGAGAAACAGGAGCATGACAATCTATTCACTATGGAGTTGATCTCCATAGAGTTTACACCACAGATGGCCACAGCCAACTAATACCTGCAATCCCCTGCGCCCCCTGCTCTATCGCCTCTGGCAACAACTCTTCACGCATCCCACCCAACGCATATACCGGCAGTGAGACCGCTGCTACTAGCGCAATAAAACCGGGCCAACCCAGAGGAGTGGCTGCGGGATGACTGGAGGTTGGCAATACCGGTGAGAGCACAGCAAAATCCAGCCCCAGAGACTCAGCATGTACCAACTCCTCCCTATTGTGACAGGATGCGGCTACTAGATACTCCTTGCTCAGTGGCCGCTCTGACAACCGCATCAACCTATGGCTATTCAGATGCACCCCAGCACAACCTGCCCGCTCCGCCACCTTGGGCGCACTATTGAGCAGAAGTTTCGCTCCGGCATGGAGGCACATCTCCAGCGCCGCTACCGCTAGACCCTCAAGCTCTGGCTCAGATAACTCAGGAGCACGTAACTGCACCAACCGCAGACCGTTTGCCAAAGCACGCTCCAGCCGAACCAGAAATAGCTCTGACTGCATTGGATCATCACCAGTTATAAGATAACGCTCGGGAAGAGCAAGATTGGCACTGCCATGATTAAGCATCACTCCTCTGCTCCAGTTGGCCTGGCCCAGAGATCATGCTCATCTGCAGCGGTGACCTCTACTTCGATAAAATCCCCCTGATCTAACTCCCAGCCACCATCGATTATAACCCTGCCATCTATCTCAGGGGCATCGGCTGCACTCCGTGCAACCACCCTATCCGACTCCACCTCATCCACCAACACCACCATCTGTGAACCTATCTTAGCGGCCAGGCGCTCCCGACTGATCTCACCCTGCACCGCCATAAAGCGGGACAAACGTTCCGCCTTGATCTCCTCTGGCACCTGATCTGGCAACCGGTTTGCTGCTGCCCCCTGCACCGGTGAATAGGCAAACGCCCCCACCCGATCCAGTTGCGCCGCTCGCAGAAAACCTAATAGTTCATTGAACTCAGCCTCCGTCTCCCCAGGAAAACCGACGATAAAAGTGCTACGCAGGGTAAGCTCGGGACAGCTTGCACGCCAATTGGCAATACGCTGCAGCACCCTCTCTGCTGCTGCTGGACGCTGCATCGCCCGCAGAATCCGCCGATTGCTATGCTGCAGAGGGATATCCAGGTAGGGCAGCACCCGCCCCTCTGCCATGAGCGGTATCAACTCATCAACAGCGGGATATGGGTAGATATAGTGCAGCCGTATCCAGACACCCAACTCCCCCAATACCGCCGCCAACTCTAACAGGCTACTCTTGAGCGGTCGTCCACCCCAAAACTCCGGCCGATGCCCTCTGTCACGGCCATAAGCAGCGCTATCTTGTGACACTACTAATAGCTCACGTACCCCAGAGGCGACCAAATTCTCCGCCTCCTGTAGTAGCCCCCCAATGGGACGGCTAACCAACCCCCCGCGTAACTCAGGAATAATACAGAAGGTGCAGTGGTGGTTACACCCCTCCGCAATCTTAAGATAGGCGTAGTGGTGTGGTGTGAGCTTTATCCCGGCCGCCGGCACTAAATCGCCATGTGGCTCATGTGGTGTTGGTAGCTGCCGATGCACCGCCTGCATCACCTCGGTATAACTATGCGGACCGGTCACCGCCAACAGATCTGGATAGGCAGTCCGCACCTCCTGCTCCCGCACCCCAAGGCAGCCAGTCACAATCACCCGGCCACTCTCCCGCATCGCCTCCCCTATAGCATCTAGCGACTCATCCACCGCCGCATTGATAAAGCCACAGGTGTTGACTATAACCAGATCGGCCTCATCATAAGACGGAGATACCGCATACCCCTCGGAGCGCAGCTGGGTAAGGATACGTTCTGAATCAACCAGGTTTTTGGGGCAACCAAGGCTGACAAAACCTATTTTAGGAGTGGCGCTCTTAGGCATGAGACAGAGCTATCAGCGCAGAACGGCGGTAAAGATATACATACGATTAGATTATACCGACTATTTCCCAATTCATTAAGGGCACCAGAGCATAAGGAACTAAATCCAAAATCCTGCTAATCTAAACATCTATGGAGCAGAAAAAATCAAAGCTGTATACCCGACAGGGGGATAACGGTACCACCGGCCTCGGTGATGGTAGCAGGGTAGAGAAAAACGCCCTGCGGATAGAGACCATAGGCTCTATCGATGAGCTAAATAGCCTACTCGGCCTACTGCTAGCCCATGGGGTTAGTGCCGACGTAGAGCACATACTTCTTAAGCTACAGAATAGACTATTCGATCTAGGTAGCGATCTGGCACTGGTTGAACCAAAGAAGATAAATAGAGATGAGATAATCTGGCTAGAACAGATGCTAGATAGGCTGGATGCGGAAATACCACCACTACGCACCTTCATCCTACCCGGAGGCTCTATTGCCGCCGCTAACCTGCACCATGCCCGTACAGTGTGCCGCCGTACTGAGCGCCGCCTATGCCAACTGGCAAGTGTTGATAGTGGGGACGACAACACCTTGTCACTGCAATTTCTCAACCGCCTGTCAGACCTACTATTTATCTTGGCACGCACTCAAAATATAGCTGCAGGTGTAACTGAAACCTGCTGGGAGGAGAGTTGACTAAACCGCTCCAGAATATATCTCCAGGTAGTGAGGTGACACTCCATATCTCGCTGTCCACCACCGATGGCAACGAACTAATCTCAACCTTTGAGGAGGATCCAGAGATCCTGATAATGGGAGATGGCAAGCTACCAGCAGGGCTAGATCTGGCTCTATATGGACTTCAATCTGGAGCCGAGCAGACCCTAACCCTAACACCTGAGCAGGCATTTGGGCCCCACACAGAGGATAAGATCTACCATCTACCACGGGATGAATTTCCACCCGATATGGAGCTAAAACCGGGAGTGGTTATTGGCTTTGATACTCCAGAGGGAGAGGAGCTGGTCGGGGTCCTGCAGAAGATCGGAGAAGATAGGGTCAAAGTAGATTTTAACCACCCACTAGCCGGCATGGAGGTGGTATTCAAGGTTAAGATCATCGCGATTACAACCCCAACCAAAAATAGTATGGAGCCACACTGAAACAATGGAGATACTACTCGCGAGCCCACGTGGATTCTGTGCTGGTGTTGATCGTGCGATAGAGATTGTAGAGCGTGCTCTTGATATATTTGGCGCACCTATATATGTGCGCCATGAGGTAGTACATAACCGTTTTGTAGTAGAGAGCCTACGCTCACGTGGAGCTATATTTGTAGATGAGCTAGATGAGATAGCAGATGGCAACACAGTTATCTTTAGTGCACATGGTGTCTCCATGGCAGTGCGTGCAGAGGCGGAGCAGCGTGACCTGCAACTGTTTGATGCAACCTGCCCACTAGTAACAAAAGTACACCTGGAGGTTGCACGTTACAGCCTTCAAGGTTATGAGGTGGTGCTCATAGGTCACCGTGGACACCCAGAGGTAGAGGGCACCATGGGGCAGTATGTACACAGCGGGCAAGGCGCTGACATCCACCTGGTTGTCACCACAGATGATGTAAATACACTGAAACTAAACAATCCAGACAGAGTCGCCTTTGTAACTCAGACCACCCTCTCCATGGATGATACCGCAGAGATCATAGAGGCCCTAAAAAAACGTTTTTTCCAGATTGAGGGGCCAAAAAAAGATGATATATGTTACGCCACCCAGAACCGTCAAGATGCGGTAAAAGAGCTGGCCAACCGCTGTGATCTAGTACTGGTAGTAGGCTCTCCTAACAGCTCCAACTCCAACCGTTTAAAAGAGATTTCGGCCAAATTGGGTACCCAATCCCACCTTATTGATGGAGCAACAGATATCTGTAAAACATGGCTAGATGGGATAGAGAAGGTTGGGGTGACTGCTGGCGCCTCAGCTCCAGACCTGCTGATAGATGAGGTGGTAACACAACTGGAGAGATGGGGTGCCCACCAGATAGAGCCTCTAAGTGGACGTGAAGAGAGAGTAGCATTTTCACTGCCACAGGAGCTGCTTTAACTGTCGGACTAAAATCCTACCTAAACACCTCGATAACCATTATTCAGAGCCTTAAATGCCGCCTCTGCCAATCCAGTTGGCATAAATGGTTTCCTTAGAAACGCCGTGTACTGCATATCCTCCAGACCCAATCCTACCCGCTTGTAACCAAGAAACAGTATCGGAAAATCCACATCCAGATGGTCACGGAACATAGAGGCTATACGCGCCATATCTTGTCCTGTTGGAGTGTCTGCAATAATCGCCAAATCTACACCACCGCCACTCTCAATATCTAAAATAGCACTGGTCAGATCGGCAACCCGCTGCACCGGAATAGCGGTCATTCCAACCTGCCTACAACCCTCAACTATAGCCTCACAACTAGAACTGTTGCTCTCGTAAACCAAGGCCTTTTTACCCGCCACAGAAGGCGCTGAAACATCCTCCTGCTGCTGCTCTAACCTATCAAACGACAACCATACCTGGAATAAACGTCCATCTCCGTGGATCTTCTTTGCCGTAATTTGACCACCCATAAGCGCTATCAGATTATGCGCAATCATAGTACCTAATCCAGCATCTTCATCTCTACGAGCATTGACCGGGGGGCCTTTCCAAGTATCAAATATCTGTGGCTGTGATTCACTGGAAGCTCCTCTGTTACTACTCTCAATCTCTATAAGTACAGAGTCAGTATCTTCCTCATGTAGGCTGGCAACCAGCCTGATCTCACCACCTTCAGAAAGCTCTACTGCACTACTTAGCAGACTAAACAGAACCTGCCGCAGGCGTAACTCATCACCCAATACAACCGTCGGCACCTCTTCATCTACCTGACATATCAACTCTAATCCCTTGGCATCCGCCTCAGTAGCAATAGCGGTCGATACATCCAGCAAAAGTGTGCTAATACGGAATGGCACTAACTCTAAGTTCAAATCCCCTGTCTCAATTCTGGAGAAATCCAACACCCCACCTATCATAAGATCCAAGGCGGCAGTTGAAGAGAGTATAGATTCTGCGTGATCTCGCTGCCCTGAACTCATTCCAGTATTATTGAGCTGTTGAATCTGCTCCCAGATGCCATTAAGTGGAGTACGCAACTCATCCGTCATATTAGAGAGAAATATGCTCTTTACTCTACTGGAGCGCTCTGCCCTCTCTCTAGCCAGACGGATCTGCTGCAACAGACTATGCTGGTAAAATGGCAATCCC
>CBFDBF010000060.1:0-7680 GCA_965602975.1 uncultured Gammaproteobacteria bacterium
AAATAAAACTCAGTCTATCCGTTATCATCTTGATAAGCATGGAAAGGGGCGCTCTGCGTCGGAATACACCAAAGACGCAATGAACTTTTTTAAACAAAATAAACAGTTTGGCAAAAATGTAACGCTTAAGGATGGGACACAAGGCATTAAGATACAAACGAAAGTAAAAATCCCTGGGCAGAAAACTCAAAGGATTGGAGGATATTGGACGAAAAGTTAGTAACGTTCTGGGATTAATATTATGAAGAGATTGTCTGACTTAGCCAGCACTCATAAGAAATTGTCTTTTCCTGAGTTTCCAGAAGACGATGACTTCGCGGACTGGGTGTCTGAGTTAGTTGAAATTGATGGGTACTATATTGGCCATGCGGTGTCGTTGATAGCTGGAGGAAGACTACGTGCCATTAGCGATAAGGAATTACAGGAGTTAACTGATAGATTTGAGCAATTCGCTGAGATTGAAGGTGAAGATGAACCAATCTATCTTGATTGCAAACAATATCTATCTTCATTGAGAGTATTGGTGGATGAATGCATGCTATTGACAGTAAGAAAATAATAAAAGGGGACGGAGTGAACCTCCCCCAGTTTGACGGAGACTTTTAATAAGCGACAATAGTCGCTGCAATAAGGGGTATTTTGGGTCAGTGTAAAAACTTCTTTATAGCTGAGATATTTAAGTTATGAGTTTTTACACTGACCCCAAATACCGCCAAATACCCCTGACCCCAAATATCTCACAAATATCTCAAATACCTCTCTCCAAATACCTTAGGGCTCTGACCACTTAAATTTTGAGCACTCTAACCGCAGCTTCAGGCCGCCTCGGCAACGTCCTCCGCGGCCGGCTGGATGGCGTCCTTCTCATCCAGAATGCCCGGGCAACTGGGCGCCCTTCTATGCTTGGCCATGTGCAGGGCCTCGGATTCCATCATGACCAGGATCAGCACGGTTACCATCACTGGAAGCAGGCCGACGCCGATCACTAGAGCTATGGCCGCTTCTTGCATCATGCCCATGTAGAAGTGGGCAATGGCGGCTAAAGTGGTGGCTATAAAGAATCAAGGGGTCAGACTGAGCTTCCCCCAATAAAACGGACGATTTAATTAAGAGACATATCTTGCCTCATATTCCACTGGACTGATATAGCCCAGATACGAATGCCGTCTTCTCCTGTTGTAGAAGATCTCAATGTATTCGAACAGACTCTTTTTAGCCTCTTCTTTGGTGCGGTAGTCTTCGTGATCAACCAGTTCGCTCTTTAGGGTACCAAAGAAGCTCTCTGCAACTGCATTGTCTAGACATTCACCTTTGCGGCTCATACTACAAACTAGTGCATTTGCTTTCAGTAGTTGCTGGTAGTCAGAAGATGCGTAGGTGCTGCCTTGATCAGAGTGCACTATCACCGAGTCTACCTTACCTCTTCTCCATACAGCCATCGTCAGGGCATCCTGAACAAGAAATCAAGGGGTCAGACTCCTTGATTTTATAGCGACAGGGTGAATGATCGAGGATAAAGCACAGTTTGTTTTAAGTGCCCCGTCCAGATTAGATTGATTTCGGTTAAACCATTATAAATAGCAGTGAACATCATATGGCGCTTAATGCATGCCGGAAAAATAGTGCAGGCTAATAGCTACCAAGGACTACTAGCCTTCGCTTCGCTTTCCTTGGCTGGCAGCGTCAGCAGGCAGCTACTCCTTAAGTTTTACTTTTAGGGCACCATCTTCGATCCTGATGTTCTCTACGCCAGCGGCAAATGCTTTCCAGAAGCCCTGCTCATCACCAAACTCACTGATCAGGTCGATGTTCTTAAGGCCACCCAGCCAGGCGTTTGGTATTGGGATGCCCATGATTTGGACACCTTTCAGGATCACCACCGGTTTGGCATCACGAAATGCCATCTCAACTCCGGCAGAGACCCGCAGGGTTTTGCCGCCGAGGATCGGGAAGTCTTGGTCGAGTGGTATCAACATTCTGGCACTTACCAGATCATCTCCCAGATCTACGGCTAGTTTTTTTGCTAGATCTTTGTTGTTGGAGATTAGGGAGTTGAGCTCGCGTTCACTGAAATCGACTTCGCGTTTGGCCCCTTTTTCGGTGTAACCCTCTGGGCGCAGCCACTCCTCATCACTCTCTTTTGGTTTCTGCGCACTACTGGCTGCTGCGGTTGGCCCTGGATCGTAACCCAGCTGCTTCAGTTTGGAGTTGAGCAGCTGCTGTTCGGTTGCATTTAGCTCTACCGGGGTAAAGTCACTGGCATAGATATAGGTGCGGATTACCCAGTAGGTGATTGCTACGGTTACCAGTATCGTGGCCAGTACAATCCAGATGACATATGATTTGCGTACACCCTCTGGTTTAGGGGTGTTCTCGGTCTGCTCTATGGTTGCAGTCATGATTGTTCCTATCTGGTTGATATTTGTCAATTATACCAGTAAAAACAGCTGTCTGCGACCAGTTTAGAGGTGCCGTCTAATCTCTCTTCATGTTAAGATGTTCTCTCCAAATACATCCTCATGGAGTCCAAATAAGACTATGCAAATTGAATTCTATGGTGCGACCAGCGGTATAACCGGATCATGTCATATTATCCGTGCCAATGGAGAGACTGTTCTGCTCGATTGTGGCCTGATTCAGGGGCACAGAGATGATATGGAGAGGAATCGTGAGCCCTTTCCATTCTCCCCTGATGAGATCAGCGCGGTGGTGCTTAGTCATGGTCATATCGATCACTCTGGACGTATTCCACTATTGGTGAAACAGGGTTACCGGGGTCCGATCTATACCCAAAATGCGACCGCAGATCTGTGTGATATTTTGTTGCAGGATTCGGCCTATCTACAGGAGAAAGATGCCCACTACGAAAACAAGTGGCGCAAACGGAAGGGGAAGCCTCTGATTGAGCCGCTCTATGAGGCTGACGATGCGCGTGCCGCAATAAATAATATAGTTAGTATGAAATATCGGGAGCGCATGGATATCCTGCCGGGTATCTCGATCCGCTATCAGGATGCTGGGCATATTCTTGGTTCTGCCAGTGTGGAGGTTTGGTTAAATGAAGGAGGGGTGGAGAAGAAGATTGTCTTTAGTGGCGATATTGGGCAGTACGACAGCCCGATACTGAATGATCCTGCAGTTATCAAAGAGGCGGATCATCTGATTATCGAGAGCACTTACGGGAACCGTCTCCACCGTGACCGGCAAGGTACTATCGATGAGATTGGTGAGGTCATCAGTGCAGCGGCACACGGTAAGGGCAACCTGCTGATTCCAGCATTTTCTATCGGTCGTAGTCAGGAGATTCTCTATTATCTAGGGAAGTACTATAAGCAGTGGGAGTTGGGTCATTGGAAGGTCTTTCTCGATAGCCCGATGGCGATCAAGGCCAGCAAGGTCTACTGGGAGTATCCGCATCTCTATGATGATGAGGCGACCAGGCTACGCCGCAAAATCCATGAGATGCCACATCTTCAAAACTTGACTCTTACCCCTACACCTGAAGAGTCTATGGGGATCAATAGAATCAAGAGTGGCGCTATTATTATATCGGCTAGCGGTATGTGTACCGGTGGACGTATTGTGCACCATCTTAAGCAGAATATCTCACGCCGTAGTACGCATATTATGATTATCGGCTATCAGGCTCATGGCACCCTTGGTCGTGCTTTGGTTGATCGGAAGCCTGAGGTCAAAATTCATGGTGATAAATATGAGGTGAAGGCGCAGGTTCATACCGTTGGCGGTCTCTCGGCACATGCGGATATAGATGATCTTATGCGTTGGGTAGGCCATTTCAGAGAGAGTCAGCCCCAGGTGCACGTAGTGCATGGTGAGAAGGAGTCAAAGCAGAATTTTCGTGCAAGGATGGAGTCTGAGATGAACTTTAGAGTCTCTATCCCTGAGCCTGGTGAGACTTTAGAGCTGATTGATTAAGGAGTAGGCGTGATAAAATTCGACATAGAGGAAGATGTCCGCAAAAAGGCTCGTAATCCACATGAGCTGTTCATGTTTAATCTAGCTGTTTTTCACCTTATGTTGGCGCCTGTATCATTTTTTATGGTGGGTGGTATAAAAGGGCTGCTCATTCCGCTTGTCGTCTCTTGTAGTGTGATTACCTTTATCTATCTGCGAGGCAACAGGGCAGAAAAGAGTGATCCCTGGTTTGAGATGATCCACTGGAAGCTGGCATTTCGCCGTGCCCGACTACTGCTGATAGCTTATGCCGTTAGCATATCTATTATCTCGGCTGTTGCATTTATCTCTATGGGGGTTGATAAGCAGACCATGAAGGATATTGTGTTCACTATAGGCTCCCGTATTGGTGTAATGCCTACTTTTATCATGGTGGTAGTTGTTTTTGTACTTGAGTCTGGCTCTATCCATCAGGCGGGAAAGGGTGAGATTCAGGAGGCGATGTTGCAGAGGTATCCAGCGCCGGATGAGCTTAAATCCATAGAAGTGTGATGGTTATTTTGGTAGGTTGTGACTAAACTCACACTCTGTTTTGTTGCTGTATGTTAGACGGTGTCAATGGTTGTTCTGTTGTGGTGTAGTATCATGGGGTCAGTTTTATTTAGGGGGGTGTTGGCACTTCTCTTGCTTGTATTTTAGGCCTTAGTGGTTAGTTTAATCGACAAATGGATGGTATATGATCAAAGTGATGTTAGTTGATGATCATGAGCTGGTGCGAACCGGTTTCCGTCATATTTTGTCTGATGCAGATAATGTTGAGGTGGTAGGCGAGGCAGAGAGTGGTGAAGATGCACTGAAGATGATGCCGCAACTCACGCCAGATGTGGTGATGATGGATATAAACATGCCTGGTATTGGTGGTATTGAGGCTACTCGCAGGATTAAACGGCTCTACCCTGATACCCATATCATCACGCTGACAATTCACGATGACGATCCATTTCCCACCCATCTCTATGCGGCAGGTGCTATCGGCTATCTGACCAAAGGTTGTGCTGCTGATGAGCTGCTAGAGGCGATTAGTACGGTGGCCAAGGGAGACTCATTTATCTCGCGTGATGTTGCGCATAAAATCACCGTTTCAAAGCTTGCCGGGAAGGCGCAAAATTCCGTTATATCCAAACTATCTGAGCGCGAGATGCAGGTGTTTATGATGGTTATTCAGGGTATGCGGAACCAAGATATATCGGACGTCCTCTGTCTCAGCCCCAAGACCGTTAGTACCTATCGCCATCGTCTGTATAAGCGGCTGGAGGTGAAGAGCGAAGCTGAACTTATATTTTTGGCCATCAACCAAGGATTGATCGATTCACTACCCTGAATCTATTGTCGATTGTCGTCTCTGCCCGCGTCTCGCTACTTTTTTAGATGGAGTCAGGGCAGAATTCCCTACCTATCATGCGCGACCAGTTCTCCCATTTGGGCCGCGAGATGCCCATCTGTTAGTAGTTGGACTGGCTCCAGGGATGCATGGTGCTAATGCCACTGGTCGCCCCTTTACTGGGGATCATGCCGGGATTCTGCTCTATGCCACGCTGCATCGTTACGGTTTTAGTGGTGCACCAGAGTCGATCTCTCAAGATGATGGGTTGCAGCTGATCGATTGTCGTATTACTAATGCAGTTAAGTGTCTTCCTCCCCAGAACAGGCCTATAGGGAGTGAGGTCAATAGCTGTAATAGCTATCTAGCAGAGGAGTTGGATAGAGTGCCAGAGGGCGGGGTGGTGGTGGCGCTAGGTCTAGTGGCACACAAGGCGGTCATTAAGGCCCAAGGGCTGCGCCAGAAAGAGTATATCTTTGGTCATAATAGAGAGCATGATCTCCCTTCAGGGTTGGTGCTGATAGACTCATACCACTGTAGTCGCTACAACACTCAGACCAAACGTCTGACGACAGAGATGTTTCATGCTGTCTTTGCTAGAGCTAAAAAACTACTCGATACCGTATAATAGTGGCATGGCGCAGGCTGATAACACGATTGGTTTTGATCATAAGACGTTTCTGCAGACCTTGACTAGTCGCCCCGGTGTATACCGGATGCTGGGTCTAGAGGGGAAGGTGCTCTATGTGGGGAAGGCGCGTGACCTGAAAAAACGGGTTAGCAGCTACTTTGTCAGCTCCCATAATCGCCGTATTCAGCTGCTGGTCGCCAAGATTAGATCTATAGAGGTGACGGTTACCCATACCGAGGCAGAGGCGCTGATTCTGGAGAACAGTCTGATCAAGAGCCTGAAGCCACGCTACAATGTGTTGCTGCGGGATGATAAGAGTTACCCTTACATCTTTCTCTCCAATGACCAGTTTCCCCGTCTCGCCTTTCATCGTGGTGCCAAGAGGGAGAAGGGGCGCTACTTTGGCCCCTATCCAAATGCTGGTGCGATGAGGGCAACCCTGCAGTTGTTACAGAAGCTGTTTCCGGTACGTCAATGTGAAGAGAGTTTCTATCGCAACCGCTCCCGAGCCTGTCTGCAGTATCAGATTAAACGCTGTAGTGCCCCCTGTGTTGGCTTAGTATCTGAGGAGGAGTATGCAGAGGATTTACAGGACGCGGTGCTGTTTCTGGAGGGCAAAACCAACCAGGTAGTAGATCAGCTGGTGGTCAGAATGGAGCGGGCCGCTACTGGTCTGGAGTTTGAGCAGGCCGCCCGTTATCGCGATCAGATTGCAAATTTACGCAAGGTGCAAGAGCGCCAGTATGTAAGTGGAGAGAGGGGGAGTCTCGATATTGTGGCTTGTGCCAGTGAAGGTGGGGCTGCCTGCGTCCAGGTTTTTTTCATTCGGCATGGCCGCAACCTGGGAAACAAAGTGGTGTTCCCTAAGGTACCGGAGGAGTACACCGAACAGGGTATCCTCACCGCTTTTCTGAGTCAGTACTATCTGGGAAGATTGATACCACAGCAAATTATTGTTAGCCATGAGCCGGAGGAGCGTGAGTTGCTGCAAGAGGTTTTGGCTCAAGAGTTGGAGCATGGGGTTACCATCCATAGCCGAGTGCGTGGAGAGCGGGCCAGGTGGCTCCAGATGGCACAAGAGAATGCCCGTCTGGCTCTGGATTCACGCTTGGCTAGCAGGGCAGGGGTGCTGGCTCGAATCGAAGCGCTCCAGCAGGCGTTAAATCTGGAGGAGCTACCACAGCGGATGGAGTGTTTTGATATCAGCCATACTGGGGGGGAGCAGACTGTTGCCTCATGTGTGGTATTTGATCAGCAGGGGGCGCTGAAATCAGAGTATCGTCACTTCAATATTAAAGGGGTAGAGCCGGGGGATGATTATGCCGCTATGGAGCAGGCCCTAATGCGGCGCTATCGACGTATTCAGATGGGTGAAGGGAGGCTACCAGACATCCTGTTTATTGATGGTGGCAAGGGTCAGCGTGGGGTTGCGGAGAGGGTGCTGGCAGAGCGGTCGGGGCCAGAGCGCCGTCCCGGAACCGAGCAGCTCTTCTTGTCTGCTGGTGGGTCGCCGCTTATACTGGCAGCAGGCTCACCTGCTCTGCATCTGGTACAGCAGATTAGAGACGAGGCTCACCGCTTCGCCATCAGCGGCCATCGCAGACAGCGCGAGCGTCAAGCCAGTCGTTCGCCTTTGGCGGAGATCAGAGGTATTGGCGCCAAGCGGCGGCAGCGCCTGTTACAGCAGTTTGGAGGGTTACAGAATGTCGCCTCTGCTGGTATTGATGATCTGGTTAGAGTAGATGGGATCAGC
>CBFDBF010000061.1:0-7649 GCA_965602975.1 uncultured Gammaproteobacteria bacterium
TGCCAACTCTGGTGCAACCTCGCTCAGTGCTGCGAGTTGAAACAGCTCGGCACCATCTGCAGCCAGGGCAAATCCGGCCATAATCAGAAACGCCCCGCCCAGAGAGAATACAAGATAAGAGAGCGCATGTGGCTCTGATTTCTTACCCCGCAAAATAAGAAAATAGGAGCCTACTGTCAGCAACTCCCAAGCGGCAAAAAAACCAAAAGAGTCGGTAGCGGTAACCAGTATTGCCAATCCAGCATACATCAGCATCGCCGCTGGATAGAAACCTATCCGTTGCCCCTCAACATCATAGCTGGCCAACAGGATAATCGCCCCACCAATAAGGATAATAGCGGCAAAGATCATCTGTAGTGGGTCATACCCCGGATAACCAAGGACAAACCAAACCACCATGCCAATAATAGCTATAGTGTTCTTCACCCGAACAGGCAACCACTCCAGCAGCAGAAAACCGAGTGCAAACAGGAGCGGCAGCATATGGAGTATATTTCCATATATAGAGAGCTGACCCCACAGATAACTCAACCCCCACCCGGCAACGGCTGTAACAAATACCACTCCAACTTTATGTGGCGGCACAGATATCTCCTCTGCCGTCCGCTCTCGTTTGATGATGTAACCAAACCAGCGGAACAGGTAGCTCGCCTCAATCAGTGCAGCGATCAGAATAGATGCCAACAGCAGAATACGCCCCTCATCTGCTAAAGCAGCAACCAGTTCCCACTTGGCATAAAAACCGGGGAATGGCGGCAAGCCACTCAGCAGGGCTATAAAGGTAACAAAGGCAAAGATCAGTAGATACTGACCACGTAGAGCAGTCCAAGAGGTCAGCTCACGCTCAACAATCAGACCAGAGAGCCAGTAGAGACCAGCCTTGGCAATAGCATGAGACAGGAGAATACCGCCAGCGATAAACAGGTAACTCTCCCCCAATATATCGCGCTGCCCCATAACCACCAGAATTAACCCCACCTGCCCTACCGATGAGTATCCGAGTATGCGCCGATCATTGGTCTGCGGCAGAGCCAGCAGGTTAGCGGCCAGAAAACTTACTATGCCGATGCCGGTAGCCAGCGGCAGCCACTCAGAACCACCGATAAAGAGCAGTTTATCTACCGCATAGAGAGCCGCTGCCCCCGCGGTTGCCGCCGCAAATATAGCTGCAAACGCAGGGTGTGCAGACTCATATATATCGAGTGCCCAGCCATTAGCCGGAAATGGTTTCAACTCAGCAACGATAGCGATAAATATCAGAAACAGCGCTAGAGAGCCTCCCTTAAACAGACCAATGGATGATGCCGCCGCAACACCGTCTATATTCAGTGTTCCGGTTATGTGGTAGGTAAAGATAATACCGATCAGCAGCAGAATCGACACCACTTGGGAGACCAGCAGATACTTAAACCCAGCCGCCAGTGCCCGCCGATCCTCAGAGATCAGAATCAGGCCGCCAGTAGAGATAACCACCAGCTCAAAAAAGACAAATAGATTAAATAGATCACGGGTAAGGATGACACCACACAACGCCATAACAGAAATCAGCAGCACCGCCATAGCACGCCGCCCAAGCCTAAGTAGCGATGTGCGCATATAGATAGCTGAAAATAGACCAATCAAACTAACCAGCAGAGTTAAGACAGCCTCCGGCAGTGCCATGCGCAGGTTTATAGCAAATGGAGGTTCGCTACCAGCGGTAAATATATCGACCGGGGCAACACCTTCAAATGCAAAGACCCAGACCCAACCAGCAGCTATCCAACTCATACTGGCGAGGGCAGCCAGCATCACCCAGTAGCCCGCACCACGCCACTCATTGCGGAGCAGACCCAACATAAATGCCGCGCCCAAGGCAACTGCAATAATGAAGATAGCACTTACCATTTAAGCTCCATAAACTTGGCTATATTGAGAGTTCCTTTCAACATATAGAGCTTGTAGGTATAGGCAAGCATCAGCGCCGTAACTCCAGCGCCGATCACGATAGCAGTAAGTACTAGCGCTTGTGGTACTGGGTCAATAATCCGTGCCACCGCCTCCTCTACCGGAACTGCAGCATTCAGAATTGGTGCGGTACGACCATGCATATAACCGACCGATACCAACACGATGTAAACCCCGGTATGAGCCACGGTAAAGGCGACGATCATCCGCAATATATTACGGTTAGTGAGGGCGCCATACAGGCCTATCAATATCAGGATAAAACCGGTCCCCATCGCAATATATGGGATATAAAAGGCGTAGTCTCTCATCACTCCTCCGTCTCCGACATATGCACCAGAATAGAGCTGAACTCGGCACCGACTTTCAGGCCGATAAACGAATAGATGAGCGGTATTGCCCCGGCGGAGAAGAGATCTCCCAACGTACCTAGTGGCAAAATACGATTATCCAGGAACCCACCTGCAAAGAAGATTCCCAGCACACCTATGGTGACAAAAAAGATCCCGGAGATAGACTCAATCGTAGAAATCAATCGATGGCTAAAGTTCCGTATAGGGTTAGTCAACAGTAGTAATAGAGTGGCTGATGCGATGACCGCACCACCCTGAAAACCACCCCCAGGGGTTAAGTGGCCATTAACAAAGATATAGACCCCAAGAAGCAGGATCAATGGCACCAAAAAATAGCTCCCAGTCACTAATAGCTCACCCGATTTAGGCAGCTCCGGTGCCACCTCCCCCTGCTCTCGCCCCCACACCAAAACCAGCCCCACGATGGCGGCAGTAAGAAATAGCACAGTAACCTCACCCAGGGTATCTAGACCACGATAGGTAACGATAATTGCAGTAACAACATTGGCTGCACCGGTATCCTCTACCGTATGCTCAGCATAGTAACTAGCGGTAACATTCAACTCACTATCAGGCACATAATCCAACATAAGAGCTGCAAAGATACTGCCCATACCAAACAGCAGCAGGAGTACCAGAGAGCGCCTAATCATGCTCTCCTCCATGTACTCGTCCCAGCACCAAAAAGAAGAGGAAAGTAGTCAAGCCGCTACCGATAGCCGCCTCTGTCATCGCCACATCTGGTGCTGCCAGCACTAGAAACATAACTGCTGCAAGCAGACTAACCAGACCAGCAGAGAGGATCTCGATCGACAGCCCCTTGCCGCTTATGGCCATCAGTGCGGCACCTACTATAGCGATGGCAAGCAGTATGGTCATTGCCAGTAACAGAGCACTCATGGGTCTACCCTATGCTCTTCATGCTCTTCGGCCAGGTGATCGACCTTGGTATCTGCCGACATACGCTCACCACTACGATGAGCGGTACGTGCTAAAACATGTGAAGAGAGTGGATTGGTGTAGAGCATAAAAAGCGAGATCAGCAACAGCTTTACCCACCACTCAGGCCGCAGACAGGCTGCCCCCACAAAGATCAATATAGTACCCAGGGTAGGTGCCTTGGCTCCAACCTGAATACGGTTAAATAGATCCGGCATCCGCAGTAACCCTAAACCACCAAGAAACATAAACAGCCCCCCAGATACCAACGATAGTCCGCCGATAATATCGAGCACCGATGCCACTAGAACCCCCCTTCTAGATAGCGGGCAACCACTACTACACCAAGGAAGGAGAGCAGCGCATAGACCAGCGCCACATCGAGATATATCCCGCGCCCCTCAGCCAGTGCCGCAAACACTATACCGGCAATAGCGATCACATTTATGACGTCGAAGGCAACTACCCGATCAGCAGCAGACGGCCCCTTGATAAAACGGTAAAAAGCAGCCAGAAAGCCAACCCCAGTAAGTATGGCTGCCAGATAGATAAGCAGATCAACCATACATCACCTTAAGATAGGACTCGAAGCGGGTGACGATCATCTCTGTCACCTCATCTATATCTGTAGATTTAACTGTAACCCAGTGGATATAGATCCACTCACCCCTAAGGTCAACCGTGAGGGTGCCCGGAGTCAAGGTGATCGCATTGGCCAAAAAAAGCCGCCCCATACGACTTTTCAGCCCTATGCGCGCCTTTACAATACCTGGATTGATCGGTAGTGACGGGGTTAAAATGATGCCGGAGAGAATCAAGTTTGACTTAATCAACTCCTTGATGAAATAAAAGGCAAAAAGAAACGATGCTTTAAAGGATGCTGGTGTAACCTTGAATTCAGAGAATATTGCCAAGCTATCCCGTAGCACGAAGGTGATAACCAGCGCAGCCACTACACCAACAATCATGGTGTGAATCGCCAAGGTGCCGTTAAGCAACACCCAAAACAGCAACATGGTTAAAAACAGCACCACCATCTCTAGCGCCTTATGCCTGATTCCAACTCTCTCTGCCATCAACCACTCACTATATATTTAAAGGGAACACTAAGCCTCACAGTTAATAGCATCTACAGTGTAGATACGATGATAAATATCAAATCGGTTACTGTTCTGTAACATCTCCCCCGAAAACAAGATCAAGCAGCATCAAGACAACACCTATAGTGATCGCTGAATCAGCAATATTGAACGCAGGCCAGTGCCAACTGGAGTAATATAGATCGATAAAATCTATTACATGACCGTAGAGAACTCGATCTATCACATTACCCACTGCACCCCCGATAATTAGGCTCAGAGCTACAGCAACCATCCGCTCCTCTCGACCCAGCCGCCGTAACCAGGACAGCAGTACAACTGTCACACCAGCAGCCAAAAATACAAAAAACCAGCGCTGCCAACCACCTTGATCACTAAGAAAACTGAAGGCCGCACCCTCATTATAGACTAGGGTGAAATTAAAAAATGGCAGTATCACCACAGATTGATAGAGGCTCAAGCTCGCCTCAACCAGCTGCTTACTGAGCTGATCAAGAACGATTACCAATAGCGAGAGAGGGAGCCAGCGTAGCATACTGTTTAAGCGTACCTCCGAGACTCCCCAGGGCCCTCTATATTATCTACACAGCGGCCGCAAATCTCTTGATGTGAGCTGTTACTGCCCACATCCTCACGATGGTGCCAGCAGCGACTGCACTTGGGGTGTGGTGATGAACCAACCCGCAAGCTTAGTCCATCCATATCGGTAGCAACCGCATCTGCCGGCCTATCTGCCACCGGATGCAGCCGCGCCTGTGAGGTGATCAAAACAAAATGGAGTTCATCCTCCATCTTGGCAAGATCCTGGTACAGCCTATCGTCACAGTAGAGATCTAACTCAGCATCCAGAGGGGAGCCGATAGCCCCATCCTTACGCGCCACCTCTAGCTGTCGACCCACCTCACTGCGCACAGCAATCACTCGATCCCAAAACTCACGATTAAATGCCGCCTCTGCATCCAGGTCAGATAGTTCTGTATACCAGGTCTCCGTAAATGGAGAGCCGCCACTATGACCGGGGATATGCTGCCAGATCTCATCCGCAGTAAAACTCAAGATAGGAGCCAACCAGCGCACCATCGCCTCTACGATATGATAGATAGCACTCTGACAGGAGCGGCGTGCCAGACTATCCGCCTGAGTAGTGTATTGGCGATCCTTGATGATATCCAGATAGAAACCACCCATCTCGGTAACACAAAAATTCTGTACCTTTTGGTAGATCAGATGGAACTGATAGTCACGATAGGCTGCAATGATCTCCTGCTGCAACTGCCCCGCCCGATCCAGCGCCCAGCGATCCAGCTCCAACATCTCTTCCGCTGCTATCAGATGCTGCTCTGGGTCAAAACCGTTTAGGTTGGCCAGTAGAAAGCGGGTGGTATTACGAATCCTGCGGTAGGAGTCGGAGGTACGTTTCAGGATCTCATCGGAGACACTCATCTCCCCCCGATAATCTGTGGACGCCACCCAGAGACGGATAATATCTGCCCCGAGGTTTTTCATCACCTTCTGCGGAGCCACCACATTACCCCTGGACTTTGACATCTTCTCGCCATTCTCATCCACGGTAAAACCGTGGGTCAACACCTCCCTGTAGGGGGCACTGCCAGAGATGGCAACCGAGGTCAGCAGAGACGATTGAAACCAGCCACGATGCTGATCAGAGCCCTCCAGGTAGAGATCTGCAGGCCTGTGCAACCCCTCCCTATGCTCCAACACACAGGCGTGAGTTACACCAGAGTCAAACCAGACATCCAGGGTATCTGTCACCTTCTCATAATCTACGGCATCATCACCCAGAATATCTTCCGGCTGTAGCGCAAACCACGCCTCGATACCAGCCTGCTCCACCAGCTCTGCCACCTCTGTAATCAACCGTTGAGTATCAGGATGCAACTCACCCGTCTCCTTATGCATGAACAGTGCAATCGGCACTCCCCAGGTACGCTGCCGAGAGATACACCAATCGGGACGACCCTCTACCATCCCTTCAATCCTGGCCTGGCCCCACTCCGGTAGCCAATTGACCTTACCGATCTCGCGCATAGCCGCCGTACGCAGACCGTTCTGCTCCATGCCGATAAACCACTGCGGAGTGGCCCGAAAAATTATCGGACTCTTGTGCCGCCAGCAGTGGGGATAACTGTGGCTGAGACGCGCCTGCCGTAGCAGTGTGCCCCGCTCCTCCAGAACAGCAATTACCTTCTCATTGGCCTTAAATACATACTCACCAGCAAATAGCTCCGTACCCTCAATAAAACAGCCATTACCACCGACCGGATTATCTATCGGCAAGTCATAGCGCTGGCCAACCATAAAATCATCCACACCATGAGCGGGGGCGGTATGCACAGCTCCGGTACCCGCCTCCAAAGTGACATGCTCACCGAGAATGACCGGAACCTCACGCGCATAGAAACAGTGCTGCAGCTTCAGCCCCTCAAAGGCAGCACCCAGACCCGAAGCGATAAACTTATACTCCCATACATCCCAACGATCCATAGTCGCCTGCAGCAGCCCCTTAGCCAGCAACAGGCGCTCTTTACCATTCGCCCCTTCACGCTGGATAAGCACATACTCCAGCTCACCATTCAGTGCCACCGCCTGATTAGCTGGCAGTGTCCACGGAGTGGTAGTCCAGATAACTATAGAGATAGGGCCTTCACCCTGACCACCTGGAATATGATCGCACCGCGCCAGCAGCTCATCTGGATCGAGCGCCAGAAAACGCACATCAATGGCGAAGGACTCCTTGTCCTCATACTCCACCTCCGCTTCTGCAAGAGCAGAGCCACAATCTGTGCACCAGTGAACCGGCTTATACCCCTTCTGTACATGGCCATTCTCTACGATACGGCCGAGGGAGCGGATAATCTCCGCCTCAAATCCAAAATCCATTGTCAGATAGGGGTTATCCCACTCACCGAACACTCCAAGACGCCTGAAATCCAGCCGCTGCTGCTCCACCTGCTTAGCCGCATACTCACGACACGCCTCCCGAAACCGGGCGACGCTCACCTTGCGCCCCGGCTTACCGATTTTCTTCTCCACCTGTAGTTCAATCGGCAGACCGTGGCAGTCCCAACCCGGAATATAGGGGGCATCAAAGCCATCAAGAGTACGGCTCTTTACAATAATATCCTTCAACACCTTGTTGACCGCATGACCGATATGGATCTCACCATTGGCATAGGGGGGGCCGTCGTGCAGGATAAATGTTGGCCGCCCGGCAGAGGCCTCACGAATCTGCTGGTATAGATTGGACTCCTCCCACCGCTTTAGCACCTCCGGCTCACGCTGCGCCAGA
>CBFDBF010000062.1:0-7626 GCA_965602975.1 uncultured Gammaproteobacteria bacterium
TATGCATATGATACTGTGCCGTATAAGATGACGCTGCGGGGTGAATCTGTCTCTAAAGAGGATATGGCAGAGGCGATTAAAGTGGAGATGGTGCGGTTCGGTAAGGCTCTCACTAGACCGTAGTTGGCCAATCTAATCGCATGAATCTGCGAGATCTGAAATATATTGTTATGGTGGCTGAAACCCTCCATTTTGGAGAGGCAGCAGAGCGCTGTTGTGTTAGTCAGCCGACCCTGAGCGGACAGATAAAGAAGTTGGAGGATGGTCTGGGTGTAGCTATCTTTGAGCGGACCAAGCGTTCTGTAAAGCTGACCCAAATTGGTGCAGAGATTGTAGAGTATGCGCGTAGGGTGATAGAGCAGACTGATGCTATTGAGCAGTTGGCGCTGACCAATCAAGACCCTCTGTCTGGTCCACTGCGTGTAGGGGCTATTCCAACCTTAAGCCCATATCTGATACCTTTGGTTGTCGTACCACTTAAGCGGGATTATCCACAGCTTCAATTGGTGCTAACCGAAGAGATTACAGATACCCTGCTGGAGCGTCTCTGTCGGCATGAGATAGATATTGCTCTGATCGCCACGCCTGTGATTGAACCAGAGCTTGAATCGATCCCACTATTTGATGAGCCTTTTTGGCTGGCATATGCACCTGACCATCCGCTAGATACCAAGAAAAACATTTCACACCATGACTTGGAGAAGCTCGATCTGCTGCTGCTGTCTGATGGGCACTGCCTGGCAGATCAGGTAATGCATGCTTGTGGATGGGATGACCGTTCTACTCAGGGGGAGATGGGAGATCTTCAGGCCAGTAGTATGGAGACACTGCTGCAATTGGTACGTGCCGGTCTTGGTTGCACCCTGGTGCCTGCACTGGCGACCCGTGGGCCATGGATGAGTGGTAGTGGTATAACTCTGCGTGAGCTGTCGCTAGATGGCACCTACCGTCGAATATCACTCGCTTTTCGCTCGAGTTTTCCTCGGCGTCAAGCGGTTGAGGCCTTGGCCGATCTGATTCGGAAGAATCTGCCGGATAGCGTGAATATAATCTAAATGCGTTATATAGCGATGTTTTCGTCCATCTATTACATGTCGCTTAATTGTTCTAGTTATTAGTTGTTTATAAACAGATGGTTTTAGTAATCTTACCTATGCGCGCGCCCTTAATCCTGGGGTGCTACCAGGAGGGATTTTATGTTTTGAATCAATACTATTGATGCAGGGATTATAGTGAGTGTTACTGCTGCTAGATGTGTGGTATTAGAGTTCTTGGTTGAAGAATAGATAGTTACTGCAGCCGCTCTCTTTTATGTCATACATGGCAGTATCGGCCTTCATTATTAGCTCATCGGCACTATTAGCATCATCTGGGTAGAGGCTTATACCGATGCTGGCGGTAACGTATAGCTTCTCTCCCTGGACGGTAATGGGATCGCTGATAGAGTCCATTATTTTTATGGCAATTCTGGATGCATCACTCTGGTGGCTAGCATTAGCAAAGACGATAGTAAATTCATCTCCCCCAAAGCGAGCCACGGTATCTTCGTCCCGTACTGCGCTCTTAAGCCGGTGTGCTATCTCTATCAATATGGTATCACCGGCAGCGTGTCCATGTTCATCGTTGATCTGTTTAAATCCGTTAAGGTCTACAAATAGTAGAGCTACCCCCTGTTCTGTGCGGTCTGCATGGCGTATGGCCATCTTTAGCCGGTCATGGAATAGCAGTCGATTTGGAAGATCGGTGAGGGCGTCATGGTGGGCGAGATGGCGCAGATCTTCCCGCAGCTTTACCTGTAAGCTGATATCTGAAAAGATGCCAATATAGTGGGTGACCTTGCCATCATTATCTTTGATGGCGTTGATGCGTAGCCAGAGTTGTACTATCTCGCCCCCTTTGCGTCGATGCTGTAGCTCGCCCTGCCAGCTGCCAGAGAGTTTGAGGCGCAGTCGTATATTACGGAAGAAGGCTGTATTCTGATCCTTTGAAGTCAAGAATTTTGGTAACTCCCCAAGAAGTTCGTTGGCACTAAATTCAGTAATAACACTCATTGCTCTATTGACTTGAATGATCTTAAAGTCACTGTCGGTGACGATCAGGCCATCGCTCATGGTCTGGATTATCTCTGTAGCGAGCCACTGCTTTTGTGGATTGTTTTGTTCGCAGGGTATCTCCTCTGTAAGTGAGAGAAAATGGTACTCTATCTCATTGCTGGATATGGTGGCTGGGTAGATTGTTTCATTGACCCACACAGTGTGACCACTCTTGTGTAGCATTGCTCTTTTACGCTTGATTGATAGTTGCTGGTTGTTGCGTACCGATATCAGCAGATCATGGAATGCATCCTGCTCGTCTGGGTGGATCAGGTCGCCATGGTTTATCTCTGCCAGTTCCAGCATCGAGTAACCGAGCATTTTAGAGTGCACTGAATTGGATTTGTGGAGTTTTAGGTCATGGTCGAACAGAGCCATGGCAGGCCCATCGGCGTTAAATATATTGAATAGCGATGTAATAAAATCCTGATTCACTATGGTGATGTGATTGTTTTATCTATCTGATATTACTAGAGTTGAGAAAGTGGTCAAGCAATAGGCCATCTGTCGGTATATCATCTGTTTTATCAAGAGTGTCGATCATTTGCTGTAGTTGCCCCTTTAGGGCGGCCAGGTTGATGAGATCGAGCTCAATCTCCTCAATTTTTTCTTCAAATCTCTGCCTGATCTCCTCACCACTATCCTCTTGTTTTAGGAATAGAGGAATGAGCTCGCTCGCCTCTTGGAGGGAGAACCCCAGGTCACGGCTACGCTTGATGAAGCATATTTGGCTTAGTATATTTTGGGAATATATGCGGTAGCCAGAGCTGTTGCGCTTAGGTGTGGCGACTAAACCTTTGCGCTCATAGAAACGAATCGTATCGACCGAGACGCCCGATAACGCTGATATTTCCCCTATTGTACGTCCCTTGCTCATGCCCTGACCTAGTTTGCCTTTGTGCTAGATTTAGGGAGCCACCGATCTATCTGGTAGCCCCTTTTAAGGTACAATCCTTTTGAAGCAGTCTAAAAATACACCCTGTAGCAACTCCATAGTCAAGTTAAATATAGCTTAAAATATAGGGAAATTAATTCCTTCAGGAGTGCATTAGTGAGAGATGAGAATAGATTAATTGGCGCATTAATTGATACTGTGGCCAAGCTGCGTGATCCGCAGACTGGTTGCCCCTGGGATCGGGAGCAGAGTTTTCAGACTATTGCCCCTCATACTGTTGAAGAGGCGTATGAGGTGGCAGATGCTATTGAGCAGTGCGATATGTTGGCACTGCGGGGGGAGTTGGGTGATCTGCTGTTTCAGGTGGTGTTTCACGCCAGGTTGGCAGAGGAAGAGGGTGAAGTCGATTTTTTTGATGTAGTCGCAGCTATCAACGAAAAGATGTGGCGGCGTCACCCCCATGTGTTTGGTGATGCGGTCATTTCTAGTGTCGAGCAGCAGAGTCAGGCTTGGGAGCGGCATAAAGAGCTAGAGCGCAAAGTGGATGATAGTAGTGGCGTGGGGCATCTAGATGGTATTGCCACAGCGTTACCAGCTATGATGCGGGCAGAGAAACTACAGCGTCGAGCCGCAGGGGTAGGGTTTGATTGGCCAGATATATCTGGTGTATTTGCTAAAATACGGGAGGAGCTGGATGAGGTGACAGTAGAGCTGGAGCAGGCTGCACCACTGGAGAGGGTGCAGGATGAGATCGGTGATCTACTGTTTGCCTGCGTTAATCTGGCACGTCACGCTGGGGTTGATGCGGAGAGTGCCCTACGTGGCACCAATAGTAAATTTGAGCGTCGTTTTCGTTCTATTGAACAGGCACTGGTTGCCACTGGCCGCACCTTGGAACAGTCGAGCTTGGAGGAGATGGAGGCTCTCTGGGTGCGTGCCAAGGAGGAGGAGAGTGGGGGGCGGGTAGAACTTTCCCCCTAAGTGGCAATCATATATGAGGAGCCTCTAATTGATAGAGGGCGGCTCCCTCCCCACTAGTGGGGAGGGTTGGGGTGGGGAGTAGAATAGTTGTGTTGTTGTTTTTTAGACTCCCCCTCCTGGCCTCCCCCACTTGTGGGGGAGGTATGGTGGTGGTTTTCGCTATCAGTGTAGTTAACTGGGTAGTATGTATAACCATACAAATCCTGAATAGAGAAAGGTGATTTCAAATGAATAAACAGATCTGGCGTAAGATTGGGTTGCATACTGTCAACCTTATGATGGCAGCCATGCTATTAGCGGGCTGTGTGACCAACCCAGTGACTGGGGAGCGGGAGATGGGACTGGTGTCGGAGTCATCAGAGCTTAATGCTGGTAAGCAGCAGTATCTTCCCAGTCGTCAGATGCAGGGGGGTGATTATCGGTTGGATCCAGCTCTGAGCCGTTATGTTAATCAAGTTGGACAGCGTCTAGCCAAGGTGAGTGATCGTAAGCTCCCCTATGAATTTGTGGTGCTAAATAACTCCACTCCTAACGCCTGGGCTCTGCCTGGAGGTAAAATCGCCATCAACCGCGGGCTACTGGTAGAGCTAAAGAGTGAGGCTGAGCTGGCAGCAGTTCTGGCGCATGAGATTGTCCACGCCGCCGCTAGACATGGCGCTAAAGGCATGGAGCGTGGAATGCTTCTCAAAGGAGCGGTTGTAGCTGCAGGGGTGGCGACACGCAATAGTGGCTACTCAGGCCTTGCTCAGGGGGCAGCCTCTCTGGCGGCCAACCTTACCAACCAGAAATATTCGCGTGGGGCAGAGCTTGAGGCGGATGTATACGGCATGAAGTATATGGCGCGGGCTGGGTATGATCCGCAGGCAGCAGTGGTACTACAGGAGACCTTTGTACGACTATCAAAAGAGCGGCGGCAGAACTGGTTGAGCGGTCTGTTTGCCTCTCATCCACCATCTCAAGAGCGGGTGGATAAGAATCGGGAGAATGCGCGTAAATTAGGGTCACCTAGTGGCGAGATGGGCAAGGCACGTTTTCAACGGGCGATGGCGAGATTGAATAGAGCAAAGCCGGCCTATGCGGCGTATGACAAGGGGGAGAAGGCGCTAAAAAAAGGCGATCTAAAGAGCGCTTCAGCACTAGCGGCAAAGGCGATAAGGGCGGAGCCGAGGGAGGCGCTATTTTATGGTCTGCAGGGCGATATTGCTGCCAAGCAGAAAAACTATCGTAAGGCTCTGAACCGTTATGATCGTGCGGTGCAGCGGGATGATCAGTTCTTCTACCACTACCTAAGACGGGGCGAGATGCGCCTGCACCTGAATAATCCACAAGGAGCACGTAGTGACCTGCAGAAGAGTATCAAATATCTGCCAACTGCTGGAGCCTATTATCAGCTCGGTAGGCTGGAGTTGGATGGGGGGAATAGTGCCCGTGCCAAGGCATATTTCAGCAAGGCGGCAGGATCACGCTCCAAGACTGGTACCAAGGCGGCAGCGGCTCTAGCCAGATTAGAGTTGGCAGATAACCCAAGCCGTTACCTGAAGAGTGGGCTGGGGCTGGATCGAAAAGGCCGGCTCTTTGTACAGATAAAAAATGTCTCACCACTGCCGATAACCAATGTCAGTTTTACTGTCGGGCGCAGAACCAGGGGTGGAGGGCTGCGGCAGGCATATAGTAAGCAGGTGCGCGGTGTGATACAGCCAGGTAAGGCGGTTAGAGTGGCTACCAGCATTAACGGGTTGAGCAGTAGTAAACAGCTACGGTTATATGGGGTGCGTATAGATCAGGCACGTGTGCGTTGAGTATGGGGGTGGTATAGAGTGGGTTTTCTCCAGCATCTGCGGGCTTGTAATAACCTGAATCGTTCCCATTTTATACCACTCTACATAGATGGCATGGTGGTTGGCTTGGTGCGTCCAACCTTTGCCCAACATCTTCGCCAGTGGCCGGATATCTTTCTGGTGGAAGATGAGATGTTACAGTTGGTAACGCCAGAGAGAGATATGCAGGGGCGTAGCCGAGTGGTGGCAGAGGTGTTGTCGGCACTGGTAGAGCAGGGGGTCATCACCCACCTTCATGGTGAGCAGTATGTGGCTACACCGGGAGGGCGTGAAGAGGGAGTGCTGTTGATAGATCGTGCAGTAGCACCCTATTTTGGCGTCCGTGCCTTTGGCCAGCATGTTAATGGTTATGTGCGGGATGGGGGTGAACTCAAGATTTGGGTAGCAAGACGCTCTATGGATCGGAAGAACCACCCAGGGATGTTGGATAATATGGTCGCTGGAGGTTTGCCATACGGGATAAGTTTGGAGCAGAATCTATTGAAGGAGTGTCAGGAGGAGGCCTCTATTCCAGTAGCGTTGGCTAGTAAGGCAGAGCTGGTAGGGACTGTGACCTACAGTGCCGAGATTCCCAAGGGGTATAAGCCAGACACCCTGTTCTGTTACGATTTGGAGCTACCGGCCGATTTCATCCCGACCTGCAGCGATGGTGAGGTGGAGGAGTTCTATCTTAGATCTGTCGAGAGTGTGATGGAGGTAGTGGAGCATAGTAGTGAGTACAAGCTAAACTGTAACTTGGTGATAATAGATTTTCTGCTGCGGCACGGTTATTTGGAAAAGGACCATAAAGAGTACTCTGAGCTGGTGTCAGGGCTGCATCCTGAGCTGCTGTTTTAACTCTTAACTTTTCAACAGCCTGCTGGTTGTGATATTTAGAGGTTAATATATGTATAAAGGGAAGAGATTACTGTTGGTACTATTGCTGGTTTGGTGCATGCCCCTGTGGGCTGTGACTACAGCTGTACCTATGGAGGAGTTGCAACCTACCCATGAGCAGCGGCAGTCTACGCTGATTATTAATAAGGTTCTTAGCCGTTACCACTACCGTAGACATAACTTAGATAATAGTTTTTCTGCTATTATATTGGAGCGCTATCTGGAGTTGCTGGATCCAAACAAACGCTACTTTACTCAGTCAGATATTGCCGAGTTTGATCAGTATAAGAGCCGCATGGATGACTCTCTGCGCTGGGCCTCTTTGGCTCCCCCTTTCTCCATATTCCACACCTTTCGGCAGCGGGTTGAGGGGCGTGTTGCTTATGCCTTAGAGCTGTTACAGCAGGATTTCGACTTTTCGCTGGATGAGAGTTATCTATTTGATCGGGAAGATGCTCCCTGGGCAGAGAATAGACAAGAGCTGGATAAATTGTGGCGCAAACGCGTTAAGAATGATGTATTGAGTCTTCGTCTTACCGATAAAAAACCGGATGAGATCCGTAAGACGTTGAGTAAACGGTATGCCGGTATTATGCGTCGTACCAAGCAGATGGAGTCTAACGACATATATCAGCTCTTTATCAACGCCTATACCCTAAGTATTGAGCCACACACCTCCTATATGCCGCCACGGGTAGCGGAGAATTTCGACATAAATATGCGTCTCTCGTTGGAGGGTATCGGTGCTGTATTGGCACTTGAAGATGAGTATACCGAGGTGCAAAAGGTCGTCTCTGGTGGGCCGGCGGCACAGAGTGGTGCGCTCCATTCAGGAGACCGCATAATCGGTGTTGCTCAGGATAAAGGTGGGGAGATGGTCGATGTGGTGGGGTGGCGGCTACAGGATGTGGTGGATCTGATTCGGGGTCCTAAAGGTAGTGTC
>CBFDBF010000063.1:0-7610 GCA_965602975.1 uncultured Gammaproteobacteria bacterium
GGACATAGGCGCTAGAGCAATGCAGGAGCAAGTGCCGAGGGTTAGGGTGGAGAGGAAGTTAACGGAGCGGCAAGTATGGACATAGAGAGCAACTTCACGGTTACCGGTCTGGTACAGGGGGTAATGTTCCGTCAGACATTTATCCGGGCAGCACAAAAGAGGAACCTTAGAGGTGCAGCCAGCAATATGCCCAATGGTAGCGTCTGCTGCCTTCTGTCTGGCGACAGTGAGGAGATTGAAGAGCTCCAGCAAAAGCTGCGTTCAGGGGAGAGGCTAAACTCCTGGAAAGCGGCAGTAGATCATCTGACTATCATACCGGCAGCGCAGGCCATACCCTACTCACAGCATCAGGTGACCACAGACAATGTGGACTCATTTAACTGGAGTAGTGACGTAGATATGTATCTATAGAAGCAGTCGCCTACGCATCCATAGGTAACCGTGGCGGCTTAAGCCCAACCACATCCTGCATCATGCGGACAACCTGTGCACTATAGCCATACTCATTGTCATACCAGACGTAGAGCACCATACGGTCACCCTCCACAATAGTAGCCAGTGAGTCCACTATACCGGCATGGGAAGAGCCGACCAGATCGGTCGATACCAGTTCAGGTGATGCAGTGTAGTCAATCTGATCCTGCATGGAGGAGTTCAAAGCGATATCCCGTAGATAGTCGTTCACCTCCGGCTTGTTACTCTCTCTCTCCAGATTGAGATTCATAATAGCCATCGATATATTTGGCGTCGGTACCCGAATAGCATTACCGGTCAACTTACCAGCCAATTCAGGTAGAGCCTTGCCTACAGCCTTGGCCGCCCCTGTAGTGGTCAGCACAAGATTTAGTGGCGCACTGCGACCACGCCGATCACCCTTATGGTAGTTATCGATCAGATTCTGATCATTAGTGTAAGAGTGTACCGTCTCCACGTGGCCATTCTTGATCCCAAACTCATCGTTGATCGCCTTTAAAACGGGGGTGATGGCATTAGTGGTACAGGATGCCGCACTTAAGATTGTATCGGATGGCTTAATATCAGCATGGTTTACCCCATAAACGATATTCTTGATATCGCCTTTACCCGGCGCGGTCAACAGCACTTTAGCGGCACCAGGAACCTTTATATGCTGTTCCAGGCCCTCTGCATCCCGCCACATACCAGTATTATCAACCACCAAAGCATTATGAATATCGTACTTGGTGTAATCAACATCAGCTGGTGAGTTGGCATAGATGAACTGAATGTAGTTACCATTGGCGATAATGGCGTTATTCTCTTCATCTATACGGATAGAGCCATTGAATGGACCGTGGACTGAATCCCGACGCAGCAGACTGGCCCGCTTGCGTAGATCACCCTCTCTACCACCACGGACTACGACAGCCCGCAGCCGCATCTTGTTACCGGCACCAATGCGGTCGATCAACATGCGCGCCAGCAGGCGGCCAATACGGCCAAAACCGTAGAGCACTATATCTTGTGGCTGCTCCAAAATGCTGCTCTTACCAGTATCGATACTGGCCAGCTCAGCACTGAGGAAATCTTCGATACTCTGGCCGTTATTGGCATGGGTATGTTTATGGCAGAGTTTGCCGATATCGAGACGAGAAGAGGCCAAATCCATCTGCGAGATCGCCTTTAACATGGCGTAGCTCTTGTCAATATCCAACTCTTCACCCACCATCTGTCGAGCAAAACGGTGTGACTTGAGGATGTCGATAGTAGAGTGGTGCATCAGACGACGGCCAAATATCCGTATGGTTATGCCGTTATCACGATATAACCGACCGATGAGTGGAATCATCTTCTCCGCCAGATCCTGGCGCTGTTTCCACGCTTTTAGATATCTATCACTATTTACTATACTCATACTCCACCCTCTTTCATCAAAGAACAGACTGACTGTCAATTATACCAAATAGCGACGGCTAAGTGTGTAGCAGTATTTAAGGGTGTGGATCGGACTTTAGTCCGACAGCAGTGCAGAATGGAACGCTGTTTTCTGATTGAAACCCGACCTACATTCGGCCTACTCCTTTACTGGAGCTGGTGTCGCTCTATCCAGATCCCATATACGGACACTGGCATCATCGCTGGTAGTAGCCATGTAGCGCCCATCCGCAGAGACAGCAACCACTGTACCGCACAGCTCATGCTTCTGAAAACTACGCTCTGTTTTACCGCTTACCGCATCCAAAATCAGCACGGCACTATCTGTCTGCCGACTGATGGTTGCCAGCTGTTTGCCCCCAGGCATAAAGGTGATCCGGTTGATCCTCCCCCTATGCTCTGTTGGCAGCTTTTGCAGCACTCCTCCAGCCAAATCCCAACGATAGAGAGAGAACCATCCAGCACCGTAGATATAGTCACCATCAGGGGAGAATTCCAAGGTTACAGAGCTGTTAGTTGAAGCGTCAAAATAGCGTGGCTCTACCCCGATCTTCCAGTAGGCCAGCTCCCCATCCGGGCCGGATGCCGCCAACCTTCCATGCGGAGCATCTAGAGCAACTGCTTGAATATTCCCAGAATGGATCTGCCACTCATGCAGTAGCTCACTGGTAGAGAGTCGCCACAATCTAACCACACCATCGTTATGCCCAGTCAACACCAGATTAGACTTCTCATCGGCTACCATGTGGCGTATCGGTGAAGGTGTGACCCACTCACGCTTGAGTCGCCCCTCAAGATCCCACTCTCCTATGGTGCCGTCGTAACCAGCACTAATAAGGCGCAACCCGCCCTGGATAAACTCAATTCCATTCACCGCTCCCTTATGCCCACGCCAGCGAGACATGGCGACACCACCATCTAACCGCCAGAGCCGCACCCATCCACTCCAACCACCAGAGGCGAGTATCTGGGAGTTGGGGCTGATTGCCAGAGCGCTGCCACCACCATGGGCGTCCTCCAGAATGACATCGGCACGCTGACCAGGTGGGGTTATGCAGCCGGTGAGCAGCAGAGCAAGCAAGAGTATTCCAACGAACTTAATCAAGAAGCTTTCCCCAAGTAATACAACAATATAGTACCACCCCTCTTTATTACTCCCCACCCTAACCCTCCCCACAAGTGGGGAGGGGATAATATAGTGGTTCCTCCCACACAAGTGGAGGACACCTATATGGACATAGGTGGATGGCGTTAGCTGGGAGCGGAAGCCTAGGCGTAGGATGGGGAGTCTAAAATAACCGTCTCAGCTCCCTACCCTACTCCGGACGCATCTGCGGAAATAGCAACACATCCCGAATGGAGGGTGAGTCGGTCAACAGCATCACCAATCGGTCAATCCCGATCCCCTCACCCGCAGTCGGCGGCATGCCGTGCTCCAGGGCACGCACATAATCGGAGTCAAACAGCATCGCCTCGGCATCACCCGCCTCTTTCTCCTCTACTTGCAGGCGAAAGCGCTCGGCTTGATCCTCTGCATCATTCAACTCCGAGAAGCCGTTGGCAATCTCACGCCCACCGACAAAGAACTCAAACCTGTCGGTAACAGACGGATCGCTATCACTGCGCCGTGCCAAGGGTGAAACCTCCGTGGGATAGGCGGTGATAAAGGTTGGATCCATTAACCTCTGCTCCACCGTCTTCTCAAAAATCTCGATCTGTACCTTACCCAATCCATACGACTCTTTCAGTGGAATCTCCAGCCGTTCTGCAATGGCGCGCGCCTGCTCCAGATCATCCAGCTCCTCCTCTCTCACATCTGGATTGAACTTAAGGATAGACTCCTTAACTGTCATACGGATAAAAGGGAGACTAAAATCATAGCTCTCACCCTGATAGCTGACTATGCTACTACCGAGCACCTCGGTAGTAATCTGGCGCAGCATATCCTCGGTAAGATCCATTAGGTCATTGTAGTCGGCATAGGCTTGGTAAAACTCCAACATGGTGAACTCAGGGTTGTGCCGAGTGGACAGGCCCTCATTACGGAAGCTGCGGTTGATCTCGTAGACTCGTTCAAAGCCACCAACCACTAACCTTTTCAGGTATAGCTCCGGGGCGATACGCAGAAACAGCTCCATATCCAGAGCGTTGTGTCTGGTAGCAAATGGACGCGCTGCAGCACCGCCCGGAATGGAGTGCATCATGGGGGTCTCTACCTCCATAAAGTTACGCTCATTCAAATAGTTACGGATAGAGTGTACTACCTTAGTACGAATCCTAAAGGTCTCACGTGAACCTTCGTTGACGATCAGATCCAGATAACGTTGGCGGTAGCGCTGCTCCTGATCAGCAAATGCATTAAACACCTGGCCATCGACCTCTTTCACTACCGGCAGAGGCCGTAGCGCCTTGGTTAGCATCTTCAGCCCATCACAACGCAGTGACAGCTCACCAGTCTTGGTCTTAAACAGCTCCCCCTCAGCACCGATGATATCCCCAAGATCCCACTGCTTTTTAAACTCAGTATTATAAAATCCTTCTGGCAGACTATCGCGCTGAACAAATAGCTGAATCCGTCCGGACATATCCTGAAGATGGGCGAAACTGGCCTTACCCATGATACGACGGCTCATCATACGACCGGCCACACTGGCTCTGATTTTAAGCTGCTCCAGCTCCTCTGCACTTTTATCACCATATTCGGCATGCAGTTCACCTGCCACTACACTGCGGCGGAAGTCGTTAGGAAATGCAATCCCCTGCTCACGCAGATTCGCTAGCTTCTCACGTCGCTGGGCTATCAGTTTATGTTCGTCTTGCTGCTCAGTCATATTTATACTCTCTGCTCTTAAATGGTCACTAAATCAATATAGCTTTTTTGTCGGGTTGAAACCCGACCCACATCAGTCCACCTGTAGGTCGAACTTTAGTCCGACAGCAACACTAAAACAAACTTCTATTATCAGGTTGAAACCCGATCTACAAAATCAGAGCCCGCCCTTCAAGCTGGCTTCAATAAACAGATCCAGGCCACCATCCAGCACCGCCTGAGTATTACCGGTCTCAACCCCGGTGCGCAGATCCTTGATCCGCGACTGATCCAATACATAGGAGCGGATCTGGCTACCCCAGCCAATATCTGACTTACCCGCCTCTAGCTCCTGCTGATCGGCACTACGCTGCTGCATCTCCCGCTCATACAGCTTGGCCTTTAGCTGCTTCATCGCCTGATCCTTATTACGGTGTTGCGAGCGATCATTCTGACACTGTACTACAACACCAGTAGGATTATGGGTGATCCGTACGGCAGACTCGGTACGGTTTACATGCTGACCACCAGCACCGCTGGCCCGATAGACATCGATCCGCAGATCCGCCGGGTTGATATCCACCTCTATAGAGTCATCGATTTCAGGGGAGACAAAGACCGCAGCGAATGATGTATGACGGCGGTTGCCAGAGTCAAAGGGGGATTTGCGCACCAGACGATGCACCCCAATCTCGGTACGTAGCCAGCCAAATGCATACTCACCGCTGAATTTGATAGTGGCCGACTTGATCCCGGCCACCTCACCAGATGAGACCTCCATCAACTCACAGCTAAAACCGTGGGCTTCACCCCAGCGTAGATACATCCGCAGCAACATCTCCGCCCAATCCTGCGCCTCGGTACCACCTGAACCCGCCTGAATGTCGAGAAAAGCGTTACTGCTATCCATCTCACCGCTGAACATGCGGCGAAACTCCAGATCAAAAACACGCTGTTCAAACCCCTCCAGCTCTGCAACTACCTCGCCAGCTGTCTCATCATCATCCTCTTCGACCGCCATCTCAAGCAGTCCCGAGGCATCCTCCAGACCCGTTTCCAGCTCATCCAGAGTAGTCACAACCACCTCCAGAGCAGCCCGCTCCCTGCCTAATGCCTGCGCCAGATCGGGGCTATTCCAGACCTCCGGGTTCTCTAACTCCCGCAGCACCTCGGTTAACCGCTCCTGCTTCTCCGCATAGTCAAAGGTACCCCCTAAGGGATTCACTACGCCCCTTAAGATCGCCGATTTTGTTTCTAATTGGATTGAGATCCTGCACGCCATGCCCCTCTTTGTAAATTAGCGCGAATAGTATACTACAAGGCAGAAGATTACATCGCATACCTGGGGCAAATCACCCGCCAGCACTGCGGTGACAAGAGGCGTGGGATCCATGGCCACTACGCCAAATAGGGCCGTGATGCGCACTGGTGTGGCTGCTGCAACAACCATGTGGTGTGACAGGAGATAGTCTGTTAATCTCCACTAAACGTAAGGAATATAAAAACTGTGGCAGGATGCTCTCCTCCCAAAGAAAAGCATCCTTAGCTAAACCTAAATGAGAATTACTATCGGTGCTGCATATTACAATATTCGCGCATGTCGTATAATTAACTATTATGCAGAAAAATGAACTGCCCTCATTCGCACATTGAAGCAGCTTTAGATCGATGGTCTGAATGCCATTGGCATATTCATCAGATGGAGGCTAATTATCATTCTCCGGATTTGTTTCGATATTCGCTCAACTCTTTTATTAGGGCCATTAAGGAGATTCCGCAAATATTGAAAATAGAGCTACAAAATCACGAATCATTCAAATCCATGTTCAAGCCTTTCATTGATAAGCTTAAATCAAACGAATTGTTTAGCTTACTAGGTAAAAAAAGAGATTTTGTAGTTCATCAAGGTATGCTCGACGTATTAAGCACAGGTGCAGTAGGTACAACAGAAGGTCGGGGAATAAAAATATCAATAGATTTCAAAGTGGCTCCATATGAATCAACGATTGAAGTCTATGAACGATTTAAAGAACTTTGCAAGAAAGATAGTACCATCAGGGGAATGGCAGGCCCTGATTGTGATTCGTGGCCAATGATCAGGCGCGAGTGGAAAATTATAGAATTTAAAGAAAAAGAACTTCTTGAGGTAGCAATTGAAGCATGGAGGTTGAGTGGCAGTGTCATTTCAAAGATCGTTGTTGCTGTTGGTGCGGAGCCTTTGGATTTGTCATTTTCATGCAGGCATGATCCCGAGAAAGTAAAGACTATGGAGTTTAGTCAAGAAGAGTTCTTTTTATCAGTAGATGGAATCAACATCAATGCATAACAATCGCATAAACTCGGACTGCAAAAAGCTGCGCTGCGCTTCGCTTTTTGTGTCCGGTTATGCGTGCCGTTATGTTTTTTCTTTAAAGGATGATATGAGAACAACTCTATGCAAAAAGCTATAATTTTTGCACATACAACAGATGCGGTAAATAAAGAAGAATCTCTTAGGGTTCAACTAAATAAATTACGTATCTATGCAGATAAAAATCAATTTGAAGTTGTTAAGGAATTCTGTGCGCCTGATGATAAAAATATTGGCGAATGCCATACGTTCCTAAAAATACTAGAGTTTATTGACGAACAAGCTTCAAAAATACATGTAATTAAGTATGCTGGCTATACTGTAAAACAAGGAAGTATAGATAATAAATTTAGAGAGTTACTTAAGCAAAAAAAAATTAAAATAGAAACTTACTGCCATCCTTGTTTTAAAGAGCCCTCTAATGATCATGTGAAAATATGGAGGTATTTAACGCTACCAAAATTTATTGAGTTTCTACAATAAACGAAAGAAAATTTATATCGGTAAAGTAAATTATATCGATTGGGAAAAAGAATTTATTCCCGAAGATAACGCTTT
>CBFDBF010000064.1:0-7571 GCA_965602975.1 uncultured Gammaproteobacteria bacterium
ACCAAGCTGCTCCTGCAGCAACCAATCTTTGAATAGAGCCATCTCCTGCAGCAAGAGTGTACGATCATAGAGCGGCAACCCTGTGGTTGGGGCTCGGCCCTGAATAACCAGCAACGCCTCCATAGCATCCCTATAGAGCTGTCCTGCCTTCTCCGCACTCAGCACATCCAGATAGAGGCTACTGCCCAAGTCACTTAAAAGCAGAAACCCCTGCTCCAGATCTTCGGCGTAGATATGGGGAATATTCAGCCCCAACTCTCCCCAATCCCTCGCTATCTCAACAAATGGACGGCAATCCTCCTGTTCTGGCGGGGCATCCATAACGATGCGAGTAGTACCATCGGCCAGAGTGAGGCGAAAATAGCGGCGGAAGCTGGCATCACCAGATGCTGGCTCCAGTGCTGCGATATGCAACCCCAAACTCTCCCGCAGCCAGCTATTTAACAGCTCTAACCGTCGATCCATGTGACCAATCCATACAGTTGAAAATGGGAGGTATTAACTATCATAAGTAAATTAGAGTGCAAACAACCATTGAAGAAAAGTTGATTCTATGCGATTTTATACTCCCTTTGCCATTGGGGAAGGCAAAAACCGTCGATCCTGCACCCTTTAACTGGCTCGGGACCACTGGATATTCAAATAACAGGTAGAGAGTCACTGTGCTGAAAAGAGAAGGAATACTATTTATAGCCATCAGCACCCTGCTACTGCCTGTTGCCAATGCCGCCACACCACGATGGGAGTGCCAGGCTGGAGCTGGCGGTGGCTGGCAATGTGCAAAAGATGGTCAACCGGTAGCTGAAGAGCAGACTGAGCTTCCAGCCATAGATGTCGAGCCAACTCAAACTGAACCTCTACAGGAGAGGATCACATCCGAGCCAGAGCCACTGCCGCAGAGCAACACAATCACAACAGAGACAACTACCGAGCCGGCGCCAGTAACGGATGTATCTACACCTGCTGAGACCACACCGCCTCCAGAGCCAGCCGTGGTTGAAGAGAGCCCGCAGCCGCCTGCAGCAGAAACAGAGAGTGGCAGCGAGACAGCCACTACTACCGCTCAACAGGATAGTGTTACCACACCAGTCCCAATTGAGGAGCCGGCAGCAATAGAGCAAGAGACATCTATTGCTACTACAAAACCTTTGACCGAGCCGCAACAGGTCAGCAGCCTACCGAGCAGTGGTGAACACGCCTACCGCATAGATAGAGACCTCAACTGGAACCAGTGCAGCGGACCACTCAATGATCCGGCCGCATCGGCTCCAATGGTCAGCCAGACCGAGATCAGCGCAGATGGTGCCGATCTGCAACAGCGTGAAGATATAGCCATCTTCTCTGGCAATGCAGAGGTGTTATGGAAGCGCCAACGGCTAGAGGCGGCAGAGGTCAGATATAGCAGAAAAGATAATACATTGGATGCACGTGGCCCCATCTACTACCAGACCCCGGGGCTACTTATGTCTGCTAACTCAGCCCATCTAGAGCTGGCGACAGATCGTGGTCGCTTGGAGAATACAGAGTACCGTCTGCCGCAGCGTCGAGGACGCGGTAGTGCCGCCGTCACCACCATAGAGGATAGTGATCGCACTAAGCTGACTGATCTCAACTACACCACCTGCGCACCCGGTGATGATGGCTGGCAACTCAAGGCCTCCGAGCTGGAGCTGGATCGCGCATCCGGAGTTGGCACCGCTCGCCATACCACCCTTGAATTTCAAGGTGTACCGTTTCTCTATCTCCCCTATGTCACCTTCCCGATCGATGACCGACGCAAATCTGGATTTCTCATACCAACGCTTGGCCACTCCAGTGAGACCGGGGTCGATATCGCCACCCCATACTATTTTAATATCGCCCCAAACATGGATGCCACCTTTATCCCCCGCTATATGTCTGAGCGCGGCCTGATGCTGGGTGGTGAGTTTCGCTATCTGGGAGATTGGTACTACAGCGAAACCAGAGGCGAGATAATCCCAGATGACCGCAAACATGATGCCAATGAGGACAACACACGCGGCACCATTAGCCACCAGGGATATAGCCCCAAGAGTAACAGATGGCAGGTAGAGACCGATATAAATTACGCCTCAGATAGTGACTATCTGGATGATCTGGGTGGCAGCCTCGCCGTCAGCAGCGCCCAGCATCTGGAGCGCCGGGGCGACCTACGCTACTGGGGTGAAGGGTGGGACTTTCTAGCTCGACTCCAGTATTTTCAAAATATAGATGAGGCCAGACCACTGGTAGACCAACCCTACGCCAAACTGCCACAACTGCTACTAAATCTGGAGAGGGACAGCACCATGGGGCTGCGGCTCCATCTGGACTCAGAGTACGTATATTTCGACCGCAGGGACTCAGTGCACGGCCACCGCTTTGATTTTCATCCCGGTGTTAGCCTGCCGCTCAGCAACAGCTGGGGCTATCTCACCCCCAAGATCAGTGGCCGCTACACTAGCTACGGTCTAGCCGATGAGGGGGCTGGCAATCCAGACAGCCCCAACCGCACACTCTACACCTTCAGTTTAGACTCGGGCTTAACGCTTGACCGTCGCACCAACTGGTTTGGCCGCAACCTAACCCAAACTCTGGAGCCGCGCCTGTTTTACCTCTACACCAAACGTAAAAACCAGGACGATCTGCCGATATTCGACACCACTGAGGTCGACTTCAGCTTTGCCCGCCTATTCCGTGAGAACCGCTTCAATGGCATAGATCGCATCGGCGACGCCAATCAGTTGACCGCCGCACTCACCAGTCGCACCATGGATGACTCCTCTGGAGAGGAACTATTTCGCGCCAGCATCGGTCAGATACTCTACTTCAACGACCGTGAGGTACAGCTCCCGGGCGTAGCTGATATAGATGAGAGCAGCTCAGCCGTAGTAGCCGAGATTGCCGCCCGATTGACTGACAACTGGAGCCTCCGTGGCACCATGCAGTGGGATCCACATGCGGATGATAACCACACCAGACAGTCGGCTATACACCTCAACTATCTGGGCGATAGTGGCGGCATCTTCAATCTTGCCCACCGCTATAGAGTTGGCCTGATTGAGCAGAGTGATCTCTCCCTACGCTGGCCGATCACCCACCGCATTAACGCAGTGGCGCGCTGGAACTACTCATGGCGTAAACGTGACACGTTAGAGAGCTTTGCTGGCATCGAATATGATAGCTGCTGCTGGGCAGTCCGCGCAGTCGCCCGCCACTACATCAATGATGATGGGCAGGATGAGAACACCTCGTTTATGCTACAACTAGAGCTGAAGGGGTTAACTGGCATTGGCCATCGAGTAGACCGCTTCCTGGAGGATGGCATCCTCGGTTATGAAACAGACTAAAAATTATGATACAGGCAAACCATGAGACGGCTTAAACAATCTATTACTAAAACAGATATAAACCGACCGAGTCTAACCCTACTGCTTACAACTACTCTCTGCCTCTTGGTCAGCCAGATAGCTATGGCCAAAGTCCAAGATGTAGACCGCATCATAGCCATAGTTGACGACAATGTAGTGGTACGCAGTGAGCTCGATACTCAGCTATTACAAATAATACCCCAGCTCAAGCGCAAAGGTACCAAGCTGCCAGCAAAAGATGTCTTAGAGAACCAAGTGCTAGAGCGGCTGATCCTAACCAAGCTACAACTGGCCGCTGCAGAGCGTGCTGGCATTAGTGTCAGCGACGACCTCTTGTCTCAGGCCATAGGCAATATCGCCCAAAAAAATGGACTTAACCTCTCTCAGTTCCGCCAAGCACTAAAGGCCAATGGCATCGGCTTCCAGCAGTTTCGGGAACAGATACGCACCCAGATCACCATGCAGCGACTAAAAGAGAGAGTTGTAGGCAAACGTGTTCGCGTCACTGAGCGGGAGGTAGATGCCTATATCACTAGGCAAGGGGCGTCTCCAAAAAAACAGCCTAAAAAGGTAACGCCGAAGCGTACTCGACGCTCCGCCTACCACATCCTACACATCCTTGTTGCTACGCCAGAAGGGGCTACGGCTGAACGGCTGCAGCAGGCAAAACAGAAGGCTGGAGATATAGTCAAAAAGCTGCGCCGTGGCAACAACTTCAGAGATGTAGCCCTGGCCGAATCTGATGGCCGCCAAGCACTAGAAGGGGGGGATCTGGGATGGCGTAAGGCCAACGAGGTGCCGACCATATTTGCCAAGCAGGTCAAAAGCATGAAAAGAGGTGGGATAAGTGCCCCCATCCGCAGCCCTAGCGGCTTCCATATAATAAAACTCAAAAACTACAAGGGCGGCATCATCCCCAAGAGCAAAAAGAGAAGCCATAACCCAATAGTCAACCAGAGCAAGGTCCGCCACATATTGGTAAAGACCAATGAGATCACCTCCGATGCAGATGCAAAGCTACGCCTACAGCAGCTGCGGCAACGGATAAGTGGTGGCGACAAATTTAACACCCTCGCCCGCTCCCACTCCGACGACACCGCCTCAGCTCTCAAAGGTGGCGAACTGGGCTGGATCAACCCAGGAGATATGGTGCCGGAATTTGAGCAGCAGTTGGAAGAGCTGGCCCCAGGCCAACTCAGCCAGCCATTTCGCACTCCGTTCGGTTGGCACATTGTCCAACTTATGGAGAGGCGCAAATATGACAGCACCCAAGAGGTGCGCAAAAACCAGGTACGTGAGATTATCCGCCGCCGCAAGATGGAAGAGGAGACCGAACTCTACCTGCGCCGTCTGCGCGATGAAGCCTATATCGAGATTCGTCTAGAAGATCTATAGAGCAACATGACTATCCGCATCGCCTTCACCCCAGGAGAGCCGGCCGGGATCGGACCCGATCTATGCAGCAGGTTGGCACAGTGGGAGCTTGATGCCGAGGTCGTAGTTATAGCCGACCCCGACCTCATCTACCAACGCTCTGCCCAAAATGGGGGGAAGATAGAGTTCAAACAGTATAATCCAGCCCTCTCGGCCACCCCTAAACGCAGGGGTGAGCTGACCCTGCTGCCAATAGCTCTGCAGCAGCCATCTCTGCCGGGGGAGCTCAATCCAGCCAATGCAGATTATGTATTAAATAGCCTGCGACGTGCCACCAAGGGGTGTATACAGGGAGAGTTTCAGGCCATGGTCACCGGCCCCGTACACAAAGGGGTCATCAACGATGCCGGCTACCCATTTACCGGCCACACCGAATTTCTGGCAGATCTGACCGGCGGCAGCCCGGTGATGATGCTGGCCACCCCAGAGCTACGGGTCGCCTTGGTCACCACCCACCTCCCACTATCGAAGGTGAGCAGTGCCATCACTCCACAGCTCCTGGAGTCGATCATCCGCATCCTGCAGCAAGATCTAACCACACGGTTTGGGATCAAACAGCCCCGTATTCTGGTGTGCGGACTCAACCCACATGCCGGTGAGAGCGGCCATTTGGGGCGTGAAGAGATAGAGATCATTGAACCGGTATTGAAGGAGCTACGGCAGGAGGGGATGACCCTGACCGGGCCACTCCCGGCCGACACCCTATTCACCTCTAACTATCTAAAACAGGCCGATGCGGTACTGGCCATGTACCACGATCAGGGTCTGCCGGTACTTAAATATAGCGGATTTGGCCGAGCGATAAATATCACCTTAGGGCTACCCATAATCCGCACCTCGGTTGACCACGGCACCGCCCTGGATCTTGCTGGTAGCGGCAATGTCAACAGCAGCAGCCTACGGGCAGCGCTGCAGGCTGCCATCCAGATGGCAGCAGCAGATGACACCAATTAAACTACAATCTAGCACATGAGTATCTACGCCATTGGGGACATTCAAGGCTGTTATGACCAGCTACAGCGGCTACTGGAGCTGATCAACTTCGAGCCCTCTAAAGACCGCCTCTGGTTTGCTGGAGATCTAGTCAATCGCGGCCCCAACTCGCTAGAGGTTCTCCGTTTTATCAAAGGTCTGGGCAAACGAGCGGTAACAGTACTAGGCAACCATGATCTACACCTCTTGGCCATCTCTTACGGTATGACTAAATACAACCATAAATCCAATGGTCTTGATCAAATTTTGAAGGCAACAGATCGTGACGAACTACTCCACTGGCTACAAAACCGTCCACTGATGTATCAGCACAAAAAACGAGACTTCAACCTTATCCACGCCGGACTAGCACCACAGTGGGATATACCTACCGCTCTAAAGCTAGCTGGTGAGGTAGAGCAGGCCATACGGGGTAAGGATGCCAAACACTTCTTCCAACATATGTATGGCAACCAGCCAGAGCGGTGGAATCCATTTCTACAGAGGATGGAGCGGCTACGTTTTATCACTAACTGTTTTACTCGGCTGCGCTATTGTGATGCCAGAGGAGGACTGGCACTCAAGGAGAGTGCTGCCCCCGGCAGCCAGAACTCTGCGTATACGCCCTGGTTTGAGATGCCCAACCGTGCCAGTCAACATGATCAGATCATATTCGGTCACTGGTCCACCCTCGGCTACCACAACAGCAACAACGTCTGGGCGATCGATAGCGGCTGTCTCTGGGGCGGGCAACTCACCGCCCTACGGGTCAGGAAAAGAAAACAGCCGAAGCCAATACAGCTAGAGTGTCCAAGGGCTAGTAAATCGGGATAGCATGTCTGTTGTTATCTTCTACGCCACAGAGGTCACGGAGGTTCACAGAGCTGCACATACTAATGAGAACGTGGATTAGTACAACCCCCGTCACCCCGGCGCAAGCCGGGGTCCAGAAGATAGCAATTATAGGCGACTGTACTCTGGATACCGGATCAAGCCCGGCATGACGGTTGGATATTTTAACTTTGCGACTCTGTGTACCTCTGCGCTCTCTGTGGTTAAATCTGTCGGGTTAAAACCCGACGCACTATGAGTATATAGGTCGGACTTTAGTCCGACAGCAGTGTTACAACAGAACGGCTAAGGCAAAATCTACACCAAGCGTTGCAGTGTAAGAAAGGTATATGGACAGAGGTTTTTCTCATCTGCCGGATGCCACTCCCGCTCCAGCTCCTGCCAACCATCCAGATCAAACTCCGGGAACATGGTATCCCCCTCCACCTCGGTATGCACTAGAGTCAGGTAGATCCGCTGCGCCAGCGGCAGAGCCTGCGCATAGATCTGTGCCCCACCCACCACCATGATCTCAGCCACATCTCCAGCAGCAACCAGCGCCGCATCCAGAGAGTGAACCACGCTACAGCCACTAGCTCTATAATCAGGATTGCTACTGATAACGATATGAGGACGCTCCGGCAGCAGCCCCGGCAGTGACTCCCAAGTCTTACGCCCCATAATAATCGGCTTACCTACGGTCAATGCCTTAAAATGTTGCAGATCAGCCGGAAGCCGCCAAGGTAGGCCTCTGTCGCGTCCGATAATCCGATTTTTGGCCATCGCTGCGATAATAGAAATTTGCAAGTTATCTCTACACTCCATAGGCATATACTCTATCATAAGGGCTTCTGGTAAAAATTTTATAAATTATAGTATGAAGAGCAATCTATGCGACGCAAAATCTTAATATCCTTAGCAATTATCAGCACTCTATTATTAGTAGCTATCCTCCTGCTGCCA
>CBFDBF010000065.1:0-7530 GCA_965602975.1 uncultured Gammaproteobacteria bacterium
ATAGGTCAATTAGCCAGACCACGCATGATGTCATAAAACACTACGCCCTCATAGATGGTCCAGAGGCCGAGCAGAATTACCACCAATCCGGTTAGTTTGGAGAGAGCTCCCCTTGTGCGCTCACCGATAATGGCACCGGTAGTGGTGATCAGCAGCATAGAGGGGATGGTGCCGAGTCCAAAGCAGAGCATTAGTGCCCCAGCGTGGAGTGGGCCACCGCCACCCGCTATTACCTTGATGGCTACAGAGAAGAGCAGGCTGCATGGCACCAGACCATTGGTGACGCCAGCTATTAGCGGCAGTAGGTTTTTTTTCCTGTTTTGCCCATCAAAGGGTACTCGGCAAGAGCGATTATTGTGATCCTGATAGCGTTGTGGTGCTCCTCCTGGCAGAACTCCACTAAGCCATAGTCCGATAGCCACCACTGCGCAACCAGAGAGGATCATCAGGATGCCCTGCCACTTGCCGATGATGCCATTCTGTATCAGTATTTTGCCGAGCATTGCACCGCCGATAGCGAGCAGGGTGTAAGTGGCAATGCGTGCAGTGTGGTAGATTATGTGGGGTTGTAGCTTTGGCTGCCAACCATATCCGGCAAAACATCCGGAGGCAAAGCCGCCACACATCCCCAAGCAGTGTAGGCTACCCATGATGCCGGTCATAAATGCCATGGAGTAGCCAAACTCTATGCTCATGGCTGCTCTCTGCTCTGCTGCATAATCTCCAGGATTATCTGTTCAAACACCTCCGGGGTGGACTCGCCGATGATACGCCTCTGCAAGATCCCGTTGCCATCTACAAACAGGGTGGTTGGCAGTCCGGTTACCCCGTAGCTACGTGCCACATCGCCCTCTATATCGAGCAGGGTGTTGTAAGATATGTTCAGCTCATTGATGAAGAACTCTGCTGTAGCACGATCCTGTCGCACATTTAGAGCCAGAATGGTTAGCCCCTTATCGCGGTACTTTTGGTATACCGGTTCCAAGAGGCGCATCTCACTGCTACAGAAGGGGCACCAGTCGGCCCAGAAGCGGATGGCTATCACCTTTTGCCCTTGGTAGTCAGCAGGAAACTGTGCAGTGCCACCCTCTAGTTTCTCCAGGGCGAAGAGTGGTGCAGGATCACCGTTGTGTAGCTGCTCTATTTCGTCACCGCAGCCGGAGAGTAAGATGAGTAGCAGTAACATTAGTAGAAGTTTGTAGCGTATCGGCATGGATCTGATCTCTTAGGGTGCCAGCATAATTAGGTTGGAGCTGAGAATAGAGTAAGTTGCCACTGTATAAAAGAGCAGTATGCAGAGCATGGATATAATGATTAGTTGGCGGCTATCGGCTGGAATGATCTCACGCAGGCTCTCGATCCGGCGAAACGGGGCGATTATCCCGGCTCCCAGGGCGGTGGCGGTGGCGATAAACAGGGGTATATATAGATAGTAACCAATGAAGTCGTGGCCACCCTTGAGGATGCAGAAGGGGCAGTGGTGGTGTGGATGCTCATATATGTATAGTGCGATGCAGGAGACGATGGCAATCAGGGAGAGCATAAAGGTCACTACGCTGCTGCCAGCAAATAGCAGGCTACCGCGTTGCCTTAGTAGATACCATCCTCCAATTAGAAGGGTGATGGCTCCACTGCCAGCCAGGAGTAACAGGGCTATATCTGGTGCTATACCGGATATCTCTGCCGCTACGCCACTTCCCTCTGGGGTAAACAGGGAGCCGCAGCAGGAGGTTATAACATCTGGGTCTAACTGGAGGAAAAAGTTGGTCTGTACTACTAATTCGGCGATCACTAGCGGCAGAATAAGTAGCAGTAGACCATATTTTATTCGTACTAGCGGATAGTCAAATGCACGGTTATCGCTGCGGTTGAGGATCAGCCAGGTGGCACCGGCAAAGAAGATGGCGATCTTTAGATATAGAGTGGGCCAGCCCCATGGGTTTATATTCAGCACTCCGGTTGCACACATCGCCCCGACAAACTGGGAGGAGATCTGTTCGGCGTTGTAGACAAACAGTAGCAGAGAGACCAATTCTGCGAGGAGAGAGAAGGCGACTATGGTGGAGATTAGGTAGGTGCGTCGCTCCAGGGTAAGCTGCTGCTCGCTGCCGCTATGGATATCCCACCGACGGATAATCTGCAGGCCGAACAGGCTGGCCAGAGTCAACATGGCGGTGACCAGTGTGGAGACTATCAGCAGAGCCAGGATAGATGGGTTGAGCAGCACCGGTTTAGCCCTGTACCACCTGGCCGTCACTCATCTCTACTATGTTATCCACCAGCGGTGAGTCGAATACCAGCGGGTCATGGCTGGATAGTAGCACTGTCTTGCCGCTCTCCTTTAGTGTATGGATGATCTGCATAAACTCTTGCGATAGACGGCTATCCAGATTGGCAGTCGGCTCATCGGCGATCAATACTTGTGGGTCGTTGATCAGGGCGCGGCAGATGGCGGTACGCTGCGCTTCACCCCCAGAGAGCCACTCAATCTTTGACTCTGCCTTGCTGTCGAGGTTAAATTTTTGCAGCAGTTCTATGGCAGATGATTGTAGTGTGGAGTGCTCTAGACCCAGTGGGTAGGCTGGCAGCATGATGTTCTCTAATACGGTTAGCCCCTTTATCAGGTTGAACTGCTGAAAGATAAAGCCGAAGGTGCTGCGGCGGATGTCGGTCATAAACCGCTCCGGTAGTCCGGAGAGGATTTGCTCACCCATAGTGATGCGTCCGGAGGTAGGGCGGGAGAGGCAACCTATCATGGCCAGCAGCGTAGTCTTACCGGATCCGCTCGGCCCTTTTAATATGGTTATCTCTCTGGGTTGGATGGTGAGATCTATCCCCCGGATGGCCCAAAACTCATTCGGCAACCCTTGGTTGAAGGCCTTCTTTAGCTGTTGCAGTTTAATCGGTTGCATTGCGGTTAGCGCATTACACTGTCTGGGTCGGTTATCGCCGCCCGCCAGATTGGTATGATGGTGGCTACAGTGTAGGGAAAGACGGTAAAGAAGAAGAGAGTGGCTATCTGAATTCCATCCACCATTGGTATTAGTTGGAACTCCGGGTAGAGTACGGCCCAACCCTTTAATATCGGTGTAAAGAGGGCGGCCTGTGAGTAGAATATATGTATATAGGCGACGAGATAACCGAGCATAAAAGCGGATAGCGAGATTATTGCCCCCTCCCAAAATTTCATCCGGATAAGGTCAGATGTCTCCCAACCGATCGCCTTTAGAATACCAATTTCGCGGCGCTCCTCTGCGCTTAAGCCAGACGCCTTGTCCCAGGCGAAGATGACAAAGGCGAGGATGGCGCCGATTAGAAGTACAAATACAACCCCTTGTCGCCAGCTGAATATAGTGTCATAGGTGCGGATGATCTCATCTCGCAGGATCGGGCGGGTATCGGGCAGCTTGAGTACTATTTTCTCTGCGATTTTACGCAGTTCGCGTGGGTTGCGTGCCCGTAGTACCAGGTCATTATAGTGGCCGCTGGGAATACTGAAAAAGTCCCGAAACTGCTTCTCTGAGAGCAGGATAAGATCACTACTTATCAACTCTGAAGAGGGCTCTAATATATCTGTTATACGGAAAGAGAATGGGCGGCCATCGGTGGAACGGAACGAAATAATATCTCCTTTGCCAACACTGCGAGTGCGGGCGATACCGGCACCGATGATGATATCTTGCTCTTTCAGCTCTCGCTCTTGCGGCACCATCAGGGTGTAGTTGGCACGTACTGCAGGGTCATAAAAGTATCCCCACAGGCGGCCGTGCTGTGCTGCTACTCCGCGGATATTCTCTATCTCCTTAAGATAGCTCTCTGGTATCAGATCGTGGCGACCAGCCACCATCCGTTGCAGGATGATCTCTGGGGTACCCTCCAGGATCAACTTAGATTCACTACGTAGCGCCTGGGTAAATAGCATCACCGACGCAAGCAGAGAGACGATCAGGCTATAAACCAGCAGTAGCCCCAGGTTCTTGCCGGGCCGCCGTAGTAGCGAGGAGAGGGTGAAATCGATTAGATAGCGCTGCCTGCGTAGAGGATTTTTCATCGATCTGGTTGTAGTCTGGTTGGTGGTGGTACCAGCGAGCCGCTGGGAAAGTGCTCCAGCGCAAATGGGTGATCCTGAAATGGGGTGTGCAGGTCTGCCTGGCTGATGTGGCGGGTGTAGCGTGCCTCTGTAAACAGGGTCAGATCAGTTAGCTCCAGCTCTGCCACTAATTGTCGCATCGGAGCTAGCTGTTGGGCGGCGTTACTGCTGCGTATGGTGCTGTCCAGAAGCGATAGTAGCAGCATGGTGGAGAGCAGCCCCAAGAAGATAAAGAGTAGACTGGATTTACGCATTAAGTTATCTGAAATCACCGTTGTCTAGTTGTGGTAACAGAGGCTGGCCGATATCCTCGAAGCGTAGTATTTTAGTTCCTTTATGGTCGAGCAGAAACTCCTTCGCATCCTCTTCTTTCTCTAGTGGGATTAGCTCATGCCCCATAGGTCCCAGTACATCTGAACCGATCACATACCACGCCTTATGGGCATCTATCATGGCCACGCTGTAGTACTCTGTCACCCCGATTGAGACGATATCGTCAGCCTTGTGGTTGGGTGCCCATTTGGGCATATCAAATAGGTATTTGAACAGATCTTTGGCTCCGTCAAAGTGGTGGGTATGGCCATCTTTATAGAGCACGGTAGCGATCCACTCTGGATACTTTGCAACAAACATGCCGCATACTGGACAGGTATCTTTGATCTCAGGTTTTGGCAGATCCAGTGGGTTGGCGTATATGGAGGTGCTCCATAGTAGTAGGAGAGGTAGAAATAGTCTAAACAGGCGGTATCGATTCATAAATCAGTCACTGTTGTCTAGCAACAGGCCGTATGTGTCAGGAGTGGATTGAGGTCGGAGCCAATCTCCGCCCTTCTGTTTGGGTATTAGCTTAATAGCCATTAAGCTACAAACTACTGTCATTCCGGCTTGTGCTGGAATAACGAGTTACATATTAGTGGAAATATTATGCTTAAGGAACCTCTGATTAATACTGTTTAGCCCCTCCACCGCAAGTGGAGGAGGGGTTAATTAGAGGCTCCTTAAGTCAGTGCTATGTTGCTTTAGCCTCTCTTTTCCATCTTCATCTGCATCTTTTTCATCATCATCTTACGTTTCTCAAGGCGCATTTTTCGGATCATCATGGTGTCCTTGGCGAGGTTGTTGTAGGCAGTGGTCAAGGCGGTATCAAAGTCGCCTAACTCCCCACCGTTGGCAGCTTGGGCAGCCTTGGCTGCATCAGGAGTAGCAAAGGCCATTTTGCTGTTACCCGACATCGTCCCTTTCAGTTTTGAGCCTATCAGGTAGGTGGCCTTGTCCACCTCAACCAGTGGTTTAATCTCTGCATCCGAGCCGAAATCGGCCGCATAGATCGCTTTGGGGCCACGATCCAGATTCAGTGATAGACTGATAGCTGCGCAATGAATGGAGCAGGTGCCATCTGCCAGGCCATCATCATAGTGAACCAGATGGCGGCTATGGTGCCACTTGGTGCGATTCATGCCGCAGTACGGGCAGCGGGGGTATTTTTCCATCTCACCCTCCAGCGGGTTGGCATCTGGCTCTCCTTTAGGCATAAACTGGAGTGGAGTGCCATCATGCTCACCCTTCTCGCCGGAGGCCATGACCCAGCCTTTGCCGGGAACCATCGCGCCTACACCGCCGCCAGCGGCAAAACTAACGGCACTAAAACTTGCAAGGCTGCCGGCTGCCAACATCTTCATGGCTTGGCGGCGATCTACAACTGTTTTCTCTGACATGATTTATCTCCTAGGCTTCTCTGTGATTGTTGAAAAACAGAGCGATTTTATGCCGCCCTGTTATGCTGGGACAATGATATATATCAGTAAGTTACACGCTTGCCAACACTATGTTTTTTGTTGTGTTATATGCCTCCCGGTTTGGTCGATAGCGTGTGATATGCCACACTATTTTCTAGATGCATCTGGATTGAGGATTGTAACTTGAGTATTGGTGAGGGCGACATAGGGCTGCCTCGGCAGTGGTTAGAGAGGGTAGGTAGTCATCTCTCTACACGGCCAGCTATCCGTTTTGCAGATGGTGTTGCCAGTTATGGCGAGCTAGAGCGAGAGATTGCCAGTATCGCTAGCTCTCTACATAGTTTCGGAGTGCAGTCGGGGATGGTGGTTGCTGTGAGCTGCAGCAGCGCAAGGTATATAGCACTGCTACTGTATGCGGCTATTCGTTCTGGAGTGGTACTGTTGCTACTCGATCCGGTGCTGGAGGCGGGGCGGCACAGTGCGCTGTTAAAGCAGTGTGGCTGTAGTGTTCTGCTGGCAGATAGGGCTGCTGTTAATCTGCCCGCTGGGATACGATTTATATTGCTAGATGATCTATTGCAGGGTGAGTCACTAGAGATAGTAGTGGAGAGTCAACCAGCCGCAGCAGTGCAGTTGATCATCACCACTAGCGGCACCACCGGAGAGCCGAAGGGGGTGATGCTCTCAGCGGCTAATCTAGCGGCTTCTGTGGCCGCTTCTCGCCAGCGACTCGGGCTGCAGGCGGATGACTGTTGGCTTAACTGCCTGCCGCTATTTCATATCGCTGGAGCCTCCATTCTCTACCGCTGCCTGGAGGCAGGGGCATCCGTGTTACTACATGACCGGTTCGATGCGGCCAAGGTGTGGCTCGATATAGAGCAGTATGGAGTTACCCATATCTCACTGGTTCCAGCTATGCTGTCTCAGCTGCTGGATAGCGCTGCTGGCACTCCACCACCAGCTACCTTGCGAGTTGCCTTGATCGGTGGAGGGCCACTCGATCCTCTGTTGGCAGAGCGGGCGCACAGTAGCGGTTGGCCCATCTGCGTAAGCTACGGCATGAGCGAGGCTGCCTCGCAGATAGCCACTGTTTGCGGCGACCGAGCCGGATTGGATAAGGGGCTGGTAGGGACTCCTCTGGAGGGTTTTGAGCTCTCTCTGGCAGATGGTGATCGGATCAGAGTGCGTGGCCCCGCGGTGATGGTGGGTTATTCCAATCCTACCCAGCGACCGGGGATTGGTCTGCAGGCCAATGGCTGGTTTGAGACGGGTGATCTTGGTGGGTGGGATGCAACTGGAGCACTGCGTATACTGGGGCGTGCCGATGGTGTGCTGATATCGGGCGGCAATAATATCGATCCCAGTGCAGTAGAGCAGGCGTTGTGTGGTTGTCCCGGGGTAGAGTCGGTAGTCGTGAGTGGCCGCCCAGATGTAGTGTGGGGGGTGGTGCTGGTGGCAGAGTATGTCGGGGTGGCGGAAGAGGAAGAGGTAGAGGCGTGGGCTAGATCAAATATTCCGACAGCTCTACGGCCACGGGAGTTTATCCGAGTGGAGAGAGTACGTTCCAAACTATTGGATTAGGTCTGGTTTTAATGTGGCGGATTTAACTCTCTAGTGCAACTATTAGAAATCAAGGAGTCTGGCTCCTTGATTATCATTGGGTCGGCACTAGTGAAGGTTTGGCCTATTTCTTTATCCTCCTGA
>CBFDBF010000066.1:0-7503 GCA_965602975.1 uncultured Gammaproteobacteria bacterium
CCTATCCACAGAGCTGGAATTATCAGCAGCAGTAGTATGGATATAGCCTTGAAAGAGAGTGCCTCTCCGATCTCATATCCGACCTTCTGAATACCCAGAGAGACGATTGAGGCCACCACTATATCTGATAGCCTCTCGGTCATATCATCGATGGGATCCAGTATCTGTCCGGCAGCTATGTTGACCCCTACTCCGGCAGGCGAGACCTCTATCTCTGACTCCTTTAGTACCGAAACCACGGCATTGACACCACGTGTTGTGGCGTAGGCTATGGTTGCTGTTTTTATGGACTCTGTGAAGTAGGCCTCTGCCGCGGCATCAACCAGCGGTATTTTTATTAGCGATGAGAGATAGAAGCCACCAGCAAGTAGTAGCAGTAGTCCAGTAGTTAGCAGTTTTCGCCTGGTGTTCAAGGTGTGTTCAGGGGGTTATTTTATCCGCACTTAGATTCGCCACAGTTCAGACAGGTGAGGCAGTTGTCCATCTGAATCATCGCTTTGGTGTTACATTTGGTGCAGAGGCTGGCACCATCCGGGAAGCCGCTGTCGTGTTCGCTGTCTTTCAGGTTGATGGAGGCCTCATACTGGGCACGTTTTTCGTTAATCAGCTTCTGCTGGTGCTCATCCGGCTCCTCCTCTTGCAGCATACCGATCATTATCAGGTGGCAGTGGATGACATCACCAATCTCGGCCACCAGGGAGGGCATAAATTTACCGCCCTTTTTGAAGTAGCCACCGCTTGGATCAAACACGGAGCGCAGCTCCTCTACTAGAAAAGTTACATCTCCACCTTTACGAAATACTGCCGATATGATGCGGGTGAGGGCAACGATCCACTGAAAGTGATCCATGTTTTTGGAGTTGATAAACACCTCGAATGGTCGCCGCACCTCATGCGGGGTGCCATGGTTGAGGATGATGTCGTTGATGGTGATGTAGAGCGCATGTTGTGACAGTGGAGTCTTGATTTTATAGGTGGATCCAAACAGCATCTCTGGACGTGCCACCTTCTCGTGCATCTGCTCGATTGTAGACTCTACTTGAGCGCTACTATCTGTGGGCTCTATCTCCGCATTAGTGGAGACGGCGTAGTCGACAATTTTTTTCTCTATCTTAATGCTCATAACAGTAACCTTATTTAGAATTTTCCGTAATAGCCCTCTTTAAGGGCGTCAAACAGGTTGGCGGCAGTGTGGGTTTCACCGTCGTATTCGATCTCTTCGTTGCCTTGTGCTTCGATGATGGTGTCATCATCCAGGGTGAAGCAGTAGGTGGTGTTTGCCAGATCCTCTTCTTTGACCAGCACTCCCTGGAACGCCTCTGGGTTAAAGCGGAAGGTGGTGCAGCCCTTTAGTCCCTGTTCGTAGGCGTAGAGGTATATATCCTTGAACTCTTCGTATGGGTAGTCGGTGGGGACATTGGCAGTCTTGGATATGGATGAGTCGATCCACTTTTGTGCTGCTGCCTGGATATCAACATGCTGTTTAGGCGTGACATCGTCTGCGGCAATAAAGTACTCCGGTAGCTGTTCGTCCTCTTTGTCAGAGTAGGGCATAGCAGCGGCGTTTATAAGTTCACGATAGGCTAGCAGTTCGAAGCTGAAGACATCTACCTTCTCTTTACTCTTTTTCCCTTCGCGGATTATGTTGCGGGAGTAGTGGTGGGCAAAGCTCGGCTCGATACCGTTGCTTGAGTTATTTGCCAGCGAGAGTGAGATGGTGCCAGTGGGTGCTATGGAGCTGTGGTGGGTGAAGCGGCAGCCGGTCTCTGCCAGCTCGGCGGCAAGCTCTGGCTCTACCTCTGCCAACTGCTGCATATAGTGGCTATATTTGGCGTGGAGTAGCTTGCCCGCAACTTTGTCGCCAATCTTCCAGTTATCTACCGCCATCTCCGGGCGGCGAGCCAGCATCTCGGCGGTTACCTCGAACTCCTCCTCCATGATCGGGGCTGGCCCCTTCTCTTTAGCTAGCTCCAAGCCGGTACGCCACCCCTCAAGTGCTAGCTCTCTAGTCACCTTTTCGGTGAATTGCAGAGAGTCGCTCTCGCCATACCGCATGCAGAGCATAGTGATAGCAGAGCCGAGGCCAAGATAGCCCATACCGTGGCGCCGCTTACGGATGATCTCATCTCTCTGTTCTCCTAGCGGCAGGCCATTGATCTCTACCACGTTATCCAGCATACGGGTAAAGATACACACTGTTTTACGGAAACTGTCCCAGTCAAATTCGGCTTGACTGGTGAAGGGGTTGCGCACGAAGCGGGTCAGGCTGATGGAGCCAAGTAGACAGGCGCCATACGGGGGCAGTGGCTGTTCTCCACAAGGGTTGGTCGCTCGAACATTCTCGCAGAACCAGTTGTTATTCTGTTCGTTGACCTTGTCGATCAGGATAAAGCCAGGCTCCGCATAGTCATAGGTGGATGACATGATGACGTCCCACAGACGGCTGGCACGGATAGTCTGGTAGATCTTGCAAGCTACTTTGCCGGTACCATTGACGACAAAGTCATCCTTATATGGCCACTCGCGCCAGATAATCTCTTTAGAGTCAGCCAGATCAAGTTTATCGATCTCCACCTCTTTGGTAGTGACGGGGAAGGCCAGATCCCAGCTGCTATCATTTTTTACCGCCTCCATAAACTCTTCGGTTATGAGTAGAGAGAGGTTGAATTGACGCAGTCTGCCAGCCTCTCGCTTGGCACGGACAAAGTCCATTACATCGGGGTGCCCCACATCAAAGGTGGCCATTTGTGCGCCTCGTCTACCGCCTGCTGAGGAGACGGTAAAGCACATCTTGTCATAGATATCCATAAAGGAGAGGGGGCCGGAGGTGTAGGCGCCGGCACCACTTACATAGGCACCCTTGGGGCGCAGGGTGGAGAACTCATAGCCGATACCACAGCCAGCTTTCAGGGTGAGCCCAGCTTCGTGAACCTTGCCCAGGATCTCATTCATGGAGTCATGGATGGTGCCAGATACAGTGCAGTTGATAGTGGAGGTGGCCGGCTTGTGTTTTAGTGCTCCAGCATTGGAGATGATGCGACCAGCTGGGATTGCGCCGTGACGCAGGGCCCATATAAATTGCTGCTCCCACCTCTCCTGTAGCTCTGGGGTCTCCTCCGTCTTGGCTAGAGCCTTGGCCACCCGTCGGTAGGTGGCATCAAGATCATGGTCTACTGGAGCTCCCTCTTTGGTCTTGAGTCTATATTTAGTATTCCAGATATCTGCTGATGCAGCCTGTAGTGGAATATCCGAAACCTTGGAGGGGACGGCTTTAAGATGGGTGTTTTGCATTGGTGCTGGCATCCTTATTTTGTCTATTTTACTCAACTTTAACTCTCTGAATTAAGAGCGGTTTCCCTCTGTTTCAGTAGTAGGTTAAAGTTGTCGGTTAACCTTCCGGGGTGAATTTATTGCTTGAATATAGCGTCAAGCTAAAACACAACATGTTGTGTTTAGAGGCAAAATAGTATTCTCTAAAAACCGCCTTGTCAAGCATGATATTCCTATATTATGGAACGGTAATATCTTAAAAAACAATAAGTTATAAATTAGTATTATTTTTTTGTGATGCAGTACAAAAAAACACATATAACTATATGTTGTGTTTCTGTGAATTGGGCAAAAGTGGGTTAAAACCATATTAGATATGGGTATACCCCCCCATAGAGATGCGGAATCGGGTAGAATATGGCGAATATCTGTTTTATCTATTGTAAGGGTGATTGTATGAAAATAATTTCGTTAGCTGTTTTTGTTGGTGCTCTCCTGCTTGCCGGTGGCTGTAACTCTGAGACAGCAGGGGCTGGAGCTAGTGATGAGCAGCTCAAGCAGCAGATAATAAAGGTGCTGAAAGATGACCCAGATATCATCTTTGATACTGTAAAAGCGCATCCTCTGGAGTTTGTTGTGGTACTGCAGGAGGCCATGGAGGCAGCAAAAGAGGAGATGGCCAAGCAGACGGCAGAGAGCAAGGAGAAGAGTCTCAAGAAGTTGATAGAGAAGCATCTGGATGAGCCGTTGCAGCCGGTCATTCGAGAGGATGAGTCGGTCAGGGGCGATAAGAGTGCCCCTCTGCTTCTGGTGGAGTACTCCGATTTTGAATGCCCATTCTGTAGTCGGGGGTTCGATGTGGTTACAGAGCTGAGGAAGCGGTATGGTGAGCAGATACAGTTTATCTACAAGCACCTCCCGCTCAGTTTCCATGCGCATGCTATGGCCGCAGCAAAATATTATGAGGCGCTACGCCTGCAAGATCAGGAGAAGGCGTTTGCCTTCCATGATGAGCTGTTTGCCAATCAGGCCGGTTTGCAACAGGGTGAATCCTTTTTGCAAGAGACCGCTAAGAAGCTGGGTGCAGACATGAAAAGGTTGGCAGCCGATCTTGACTCCGATCAGGTTAAGCAGCGTATTGCAGAGGATACAAAAGAGGCGGCAGCCTTCGGTTTTAGTGGCACCCCTGCTTTCTCTCTGAATGGGGTTCCGGTGTTGGGTGCTTATCCGGTTGAGCACTTTGAGATGATAATTGGCAAGCTCAAAGAGAAAGGCTCTGTGACTTTGAAAGATTAGGGAGCCTCTGATTAATTTCGCTCCAGCTTGCGGGAGAGGTTAGGGTGGGGAGTAAGTTACTGTTTTGACTCCCCCTCCCCGCCTCCCCCACTTGTGGGGGAGGGGATAAACAGTATTAAATTAGAGGTTTCTTAGGTTGGTATCGTTTGTCTTGTGCAGGAAGAAGCATTGACAAATCAATGCGTAAAGCAGATAGTCTGATAATCTGGATGAATGTATAATTATGGTGTTATACAACTCGGAGCTGTAGTCATGTTAAGTGTAAGGTTGCGACGATATATATTCACCTCTCTGCTGCTGTCATCGGCAGCTGCTCCTGTGGTGGCCGATTACATCGATGACATCGGTTCAGCCTATATGTCTGGCAAGTCGGAATCTGCCTATGAGATGGCTAGAGGCCATCTGCTGGAGGGGGAGGGTGATCCACGCTTTGATCTATATTATGGTCTGGCCGCCATTGACAGCGGTTCTACTAGTGAGGGTGTCTTTGCACTGGAGCGGCTGCTAACGCTACAGCCGGAGAGTCATCAGGCTCGGCTTGGATTGGTGCGTGGATATTATGAGCTGGGGCAGTATGGTCGCTCCCGCAAAGAGCTGCATACTCTGCTGGCCGGCGCCCCCCCAGAGGAGATCAGACAGCAGGCAGAGCAGTATCAGAGTCGTGTTCTTCAGCGCACCACAAGTAGTCGTGCTAGCGGCGGTCTCTATGCAGAGCTAGGAGTTGGTTACGACAATAATATCAATAGTGGTGCGGCAGACAGGAGTGTTTTTGTCCCCTTGGTAGGATGGGCTACCACCCTTAGGGATGAAGCACTGGCCGAGGATAGTGGTTATATGCATGCCGCTGTCGGGGTGTATGGGTTGGTACCGTTAAACCGGTGGTTTTCTCTGTTTGGGTCACTGGACGGATCCAAGCGTGACAACATAGAGAGTTCAAGGCACGATGTTGGCCAGGTGAATGTCGAGGGCGGAGCAGCATTCAATTTTGGTATTAATGAGCTGCGGTTCACCGCTCTATGGCAAGATTACCGGCTAGGCAATGACCCCTATCGCAAGATGCTCGGCGGCCGGGCTGAGTGGCGTCATGGGCTGGTTGATGGGGGTCGACTTACCCTCTTTTTAGAACGGGATAGATTAGATTACTCCTCTGATGTTTTAACTGTGCTCGACTCCAGGTTGACGGTTGTGGGGCTGGATTGGCTGCAGCCACTCTCCAGTGATGGTAGATCGATCTTTATCGCCTCTCTCTATGGAGGTGAGGAGCGGGAGAGAGAGGATCCTCCGGTTGTGCCGGTTTTTGGGCAAACCGTTCCGGATCGTGATCTCTATGGTTTCCGTCTTGGTACTGAGTTGGCAGCCAGTTCTGACTACAGCGTGGATGTAACCCTGCTGGCAGAGAGAAGCGATTACAATCAACGGGATCCGCTCTTTCTGCGCAAACGTGAAGATGATTACTACTCCGTTGTGGTGGGTGCAACTTGGGATTTTCGGCGACAGTGGAGTCTGCGTGGAGAGGTTAGCTATGCCGATAACAGCTCCAATATCGACATCTATAGCTACGATCGGGTTGGAGCCGGGGTCACTCTCCGTTTTGATTACTGATTATGTAACATAGTTGCCGCTATATACAGATGGCCACTATTCATAAACTCTTGCGGTTGAAATCGCTGTCTGTCCATAGAGGTCTGCGCACTCCCCTTAGCCTTATTCTGTTGGCGCTATTTCTGCTGCAGGCGTATGGCTACCAAACACTCCCCTTTCTTCCTCGTCTAGAGAATATCTCTTACGATTATCGTCTGCGTACCACCATGCCTGGTGGGGTTGATCCACGGGTGGTAATTATAGATCTGGATGAGCGTAGTCTTGCGGTAGAGGGGCACTGGCCGTGGGGGCGGGATAAGATGGCCCATCTGGTGGACAGTCTGTTTGATCAATATCGCATCTCACTCCTCGGTTTCGATGTGCTGTTTGCTGAGTATGATGATCGCTCTGGATTGAAGAGCCTGGAGGCGTTGGCTCAGGGTAAGCTCTCCTCTAATGCTGGCTACCTGGATGAGTTGAAAAATTTGCGCTCATCTCTGGATTACGATCGGCTGTTTGCCGATAGTCTACGTGATCGTCAAGTTGTCCTCGGTTATGTTGCGAGCGATGAGTCACAGGTTGGACTGCTGCCCCCAGCGGTGCTACTGCTGGAGGGGACAGCTAGCGATATCCCTTTTGCCACTGCTACAGGGTATAGCGCCAACCTTAAAGAGCTGCAGGAGTCGGCCTATGGAGCCGGTTTTTTCGATAACCAGTTGGTAGATAAGGATGGGATTTATCGGCGGGTACCACTGTTGGTGCGTTATGGTGATAGCCTGTATGAGTCACTATCGCTGGCGATGATCAGGGCGCTCTATGGCCAACCAGAATTGACCTTGGAGATTATTCCGGGGCAGCGGCGTGATGGGGTTGAATGGGGCTTGGAGGGGGTTTTGCTCGGGGGTGATCTGCTACGCATTCCGGTAGATGAAAAGGGTGCCGTGTTGGTTCCATACCGGGGTGGATTTGGTAGTTTTGCCTACGTTTCGGCAACCGATATTTTGCAGGGGGTGGCCGATCCCAAGATCCTGGATGGGGCCATTGTACTGGTCGGTACTACCGCCCCTGGATTGATGGATCTGCGGGCTACACCGGTACATAATATATATCCTGGGGTGGAGGTACATGCCAATTTGGTGGCAGGTATGCTGGATCAAACAGTAAAGGAGCACCCCAGCTACACCAGGGGCTTTGAGCTGGTTGCCCTGCTGTTTATAGGCCTGCTACTGAGCCTGCTGCTGCCACGTCTGTCACCTCTAGCTGGACTACTATTGGTGGTGGGTATAATCATCGCCACTATTTTGGTCAATCTCTGGTTTTGGGTGGATGGGGGTACTGTCTTGCCCATCGCCTCAC